>JAUUVE010000349.1 GCA_030589715.1 Desulfobacteraceae bacterium
AGATTCAATTCCGGGGCCTTAGGGTGATTAATAATGGCGTTTATCATGGTAGGAACAGAGGGGAAAAAGGAGATATCCTCGAAGCCCGCCAGGATGCCCATAAATTCATCGATCTCAAAGCGCGGGACCAGTATCTGGGTGGCGGTGTTGAAAAGGGCCCAGCTCATGACCACAATGGTACCGTATACGTGGAAGTAAGGGAGTACGGCCAGGACAGAGCGCCTCTCCGGGGGCGTAAGCTTGGTGGTGTGCCCCCCCCAGAGAGAGACCTGGAGGGTCGCTGCCACCAGGTTCGCATGGGTCAGGACCGCCCCTTTGGGAATTCCGGTAGTACCACCGGTGAACTGGATCAGGGCGGGGTCAGTGGGAGCGATCTCTACGCGGGGGACCCGCTTATCAGAACAACTCTCCAGGAGGATGGAAAAATGGTGCCAACCCTCTTCCAGCTCCAGTTCCTCCGGAGTGCTCTTCCCCATGCCATCGATATAGTCAGTGATCCTGGTCACCACAACACGGGGTATCTCCACGGCCTGGCACAGGGGCCTGATATTTGGAAGCACCATGTCAAAAGTAATCAGTGTAGTAATCCCCGTATCCTGGACCAGGGCCTTTAACTCTTCGGTGGTATACATGGGGTTGAGATTCACAACAATTGCCCCCAGGCTGAGGACGGCGTGATACGCTATGACATACTGAGGGCAGGTGGGAAGGTGGAGACCTACCCGGTCGCCTTTTTGAACCCCCAGGCCCCCCAGGGCGTTGGCCATTCGCAGAATCTGCTCCCTCAATTCCCAGAAGGTGGTCTCGGTCCCATAGAAATTTAGGGCCGCCTTGTCAGGATAGGCGTTTACCGAGACCTGCATCAACTGGTGGGCAGGAACTTGTGGATAACGAATTGTGGTGGGTACATCATAATCATAGTGGCGTTGCCAGGGCCTTGATTCCATCTCTCCCTCCAGGACACACTAAAATTTGTTACCTAACCCTGCTGATTATATGGAGCTTTACTCCATACTATACAACTAAGTCAATAAAAACCTATTATTTTTCACTTGACATCCAACAAATAGCAGGCAATAAAACTCTGACTGAGCGGCGCTCATTTTTGACCCTTGTTCTCCCCTCCTCCAAGAGGACAAATGAAAATCAGCGAACTTGCCAAAAAAACCGGCGTTCCCAAAGAGACAATCCATTACTATGTACGCGAAGGGATCATCTCCAAACCCAAAAAGATGGGTAAGAACGTCGCCAATTACAACGAGAGCCACATCGAACAAATTCGTCTGATCAAGCAAATTCAGGACCACTTTTTCCTGCCCCTCTCCCTTATCAAAAAAATCGTGAAGCGCCACCGCAAGACACCCGAGTTACAGTCCCTGCTGGAGCTGCGGACCGAATATTTCAGACCGGTCGATCAGCTCCTTGAAAGTGAAGTCGTGGGAGAGAAGGCCTTTTCCAAAACAACCGGGCTCGGGCCAAAATGGTTAACCAAGTTCCAGGAATGGGGCGTTATCACTGCGGAATTGCGGAATGGCAAGAAAGTTTACTCCCGGGATGATGTCATTATCGGGAAACTCCTTGTGGACATGGACCGTGCCGGCTTTGGCCCAAAAGACGGTTTTGACCTTGAGCATGTAAGGCGCTACACAGAAAAATTTCGGGAAATAGCCGTGATGGCCCATATGAACTATCTGCAGACCAACCTGGACAAGTTCACACCGGAAGAAAACCTCGAACGTGGAGTTCGGGGCAGGGAGCTTATGAGCGTCTTTTTCTACCATCTCTATCGTAAGTTGATAAGGGAGGAAAGCGCACGCTTTTCCGAGCTTATAGAAGAAAGGGCTAAAGTGTAGGATGAGAGGTCGAATAAGCGGTTTCGTTAACCACTCAACTAATCAACTAATCAACCACTTGACGATATCCGGGAGAAAGGAGGTGAGATAACAAGAAGCGGTTTAACAAACCACCCCTTAACCTGAAAGGAGGAAAAGATGAAATTACGCAAACTGATCTTTTCGGCGATTGTCGCTTTCTTTTGTCTCACTCTATTGGGTCTCCCCCAGGCTATAGCATTCGAGCCCCTCAAGGGGGATCTTGCCTCATTTGACCCGAACAATCAGACATTTCCAACTTCCGGGGACACCATCAAGGTGGCCATAACGGATGTCTTCACCGGGCCGAACGCCTTTGTAGGACAGTCCTATTGGGCTACGCTTGGATTTGTTGCCCATGATATAAACACCCAGGGCGGAATCCTTGTGGACGGGAAGATGAAGAAGATCCAGATCATAAAGGCGGATACTCAGGGTAAGCCCGCCGTGGGCAAACGGGCGGCAGAAAAGGCGTGTCTGCAAGACAAAGTGGACATGTTTGAAGGGGTCGCCGGCAGCCACGTCTCCAAGGTCCTCCAGCTAGTCGCGAAGAAGTTTAAGACGATCTACATGAACTTCGCCGCATTCTCCGACAGTCTCATGGACGTTCCCAACTGGAACGAGTATACATTTCGCATCAACGGGACCGCATCTACCTGTGGCGGGGCCCTTGCCTATTTTTATAAGGATCGTCCGGAAAAGAAGTTCTACATCTGCGCCCAAGATTACCTCTGGGGCCATTCTTTCGCTAAGGCCTTCAAAACGGCCCTCAAAAAATACAGACCCGATGCCGAGATCGTGGGCGAGGACTACCACAAGCTGTTCTTGAAAGACTTTGCGCCCTACCTGGAAAAGATCAGGGCTTCCGGGGCGGATGTGATCGTTACAGCTGCCTGGGGAGCTGACAATGAGAACATGATCAAGCAGTCCAGGCAATTGGGCTTGAAGAGTCCCCAAAACCCAGACCAATACATCCCCATTGCCAGTCCCTTTCTTGACGACACTCGGCCGCTGGAGGTTATCGGTGGTCCGGCCGGTCGCGGCTTGGTCCTGTGTTCAGACTTCTATTTAGACCGCAGGAGACCCATGATCAAAAAACTGGCTGATATTTGGAACAAACAATGGAAAACATGGAAAAAACCTTATAACACAGAACTGTATCGCTGGCCCGGCAGCGGGTGGTTTAGAAACATAATAGGGGACTATTGGTATTTTGACATCATCCAAAAAGCAGGCAGCACCAAACCGGAGAAGGTCATTTCTACGTGGGAAGGAGATACCTTCACACAATTTGACCTCAATATCTATATGCGGCCCGATGACCACCAGGCCATCATGGAGCGACCTGTGGCCGTAGCGGAGTTTCCCAATATGTGGGATCAGCCCAATAACGCCCAAGCTGGCCATCCCGTTTGGATCCCGGCCAAGTACT
>JAUUVE010000416.1 GCA_030589715.1 Desulfobacteraceae bacterium
CCGTATCAGGAGACGGAATTGAAAAGACCTTTTCATGGGAGATGGGAGGAGATCTCTTGTCGTTACAAGAACGTGGTGCCGTCATTGGCCTTAACACCTTGAGGTTTGCCCTCCTTGAAGCGGCAGGCCTGTGATCGTCCCCTGCCAAAGAACTCACAATCCCACCAATATCCGTCCCTCATGATATGAATATCGGAACAATATCCTTGAAAGAGGAGGTCTAGATCCATGGCAAAAAGCAAGCATAGAGAAATTATACAACTTCCTGAGCCCCACTATGATAGTGAGGCATCAATAGAAAAGGCCCTGCTCAAAAGGAGGTCGGTCAGGAGTTTTCGGGATGAGCCCTTGACACTTAAGGAGACATCACAGCTCCTATGGTCTGCCCAGGGAGTTACAAATAGAAGGAGCCTCAGGACAGCGCCTTCAGCCGGAGCACTTTACCCCCTTGAGGTATATATGGTTGCGGGTAATGTGGGTGAGCTTTCTTCGGGGATATATAAGTACCACCCACATAGCCATGAGCTGAGCAAATGCGAGGATGGAGATAAGAGACAGGAGCTTTTTAGCGTTGCCTTGAGGCAGGGCTCTGTCAGGGCCGCACCTCTTGTCCTAGTCTTTGCCGCGGTCTATGAACGGATGACGTCGAAATATGGGCAAAGGGGCATAAGGTATGTGCATATTGAGATTGGCCATGCAGCGCAAAATGTCTCCTTGCAAGCCATTTCCTTAGGCCTTGGTACCGTAATGATCGGTGCTTTCGAAGACAGGGGAGTGAAAGCGGTTATGAGCCTCGACGCAGATGAAGACCCGCTTTATATAATCCCCATAGGAAGGTAACCTGACTGAAGGCCATGAAACAGCCCAGGGTAGTAATATACAGTCACCCCAATTCGGAGATCAAATCCTTCCTCACCCCCACCGAGATATCGGCCTTTAAGGTGGAACATTTCAAAGGCCCGCTCAGGGAAGACTCTGGGGAATCCCTTAAAGGCTTAGGCATTATTGGAGAACTCGTTGTGAGAGAAATTATGGCCATCCCCGGGGTAGAAGAGATATATATCAAACCGAAAGAGGTCCGGATGAAAAAGAGGCCCTCAATTTCGTGGGACGAAATCGAAAAAAAGATCATTGAGATCCTTGATCGGGCCCTCAGGAGAAAAGAGATAAGGGTAATCAAGAAGGATGAACCAAAAACCTAATACTCGTCTGAGCTATGGGCGCATTCCTCGCTTCTTCGGTCCCAGTTCGCTGGGCAGTAGTCGGTATGCCGTCTCAATCCATTCACATAGAAGCGGTCTTGTATCCCGGGGATCTATGATCTCTTCAATGCCAAACATCTCTGCCGTAAGGAATGGGGATGTCATTGCAGAAAGCCGCTTCTCGATCTCCTCCCTAAAGGCCTTCGGATCCTCCGCGGCCTCTATCTGGCGCTTATAGGCGGCCTGAACTCCTCCCTCCAGCGGTAGCGATCCCCAATCTCCCGACGGCCACGCATAACGTAAATTCAGTCGTGAATGATTACCATGGGCGGCTCCTGCGACTCCGAAGACCCGCCTCAGGATGATGGAGCACCAGGGTACAGTCGCCTGGTATACAGCGAATATGTAACGGGCTCCAGCGCGGATGGTCCCTTGCCTTTCAGCCTCTACCCCGATCATAAATCCCGGATTGTCAACGAAATTGACCACTGGCAGATGGAAGGTATCACACATATCTATAAAGCGTACCATTTTTTCGGCGGAAGGGGCATCGATGGCCCCCCCCAGGAACATGGGGTCGTTGGCCAATACACATATGGGTCGCCCGGATAGGCGTGCCAGGCCAGTGACGACCGAACGTCCCTGCATCTTTCCAATCTCGAAAAAGCTTCCCTTGTCAAGGACCAGCTCAAGGATTCAGCGCACCGAATATGGAAGTCGTTTGTTTTTTGGAATTATTCTGAGCAGGTCATCCTGGCGGCGATCGGACGCATCGGTTGATTCGATGACTGGGGGCACTTCAAAGACCGAATCTGGCATGAAGGAAAGAAAGCGCCGGATATGCTCAAAGGCCTCTTCTTCGGACGCGACCTCATTGTCCACCGCCCCCGAGCCGCGGGCGTGGATATTTGAGCCACCAAGTTCCTCCTTGCTAACCTTCCTTCCTGTGGCAGGTTCCACAAGGGGAGGGCCTGCAACAAAGAGTTGGGCAGTTTTCCTGGGCATTACGGAGAAGTGGGAGAAAACGACCCGAGCTGCACCAAGTCCAGCCACCGGTCCAAGGGCTACACTTACTACCGGTACGGTTGAAAGCAGCTCTTCCATTACCTCCATGGCGGGATTGTATGGTACATAAGTACGATCCATCATCTCCAAGAACTTGACACTTCCGCCACCTCCGGTCCCTTCCACAAGGCGTATCATTGGCATCCGGAGATCCAGGGCCATTCGCTCTGCATAGGGGGCCTTACGCCCGATTGCAGCATCTGCGGCACCCCCTCTAATAGTGAAATCGTCACACGCTAGAACCACACGGCGGTTGTCAATCCTACCGGTTCCCATGATAAAATTTGAGGGAAAAAGCTTGGTAAGGCGGTCTCCTTCGTGAGCCGGAATACCGGTTATGGCCCCGGTCTCATGGAATGAACCCTTATCCAAGAGCTTGTCAATCCTTTCCCTGACATTGAGTCGACCGGCAGTACGCTGACGC
>JAUUVE010000208.1 GCA_030589715.1 Desulfobacteraceae bacterium
CCTTCAGGGCTGGTCATATCACCCGGGCCATGCACCCCGGCCCAGTCCGGCATATCAGTGGAGGCCGTTTTTCACTTCGCTTCTAAGATACCTGTCTTAGGCGTTTGTCTCGGGCACCAGGCAATTGCCGCGGCCTTTGGCGGAAAAGTAGTCAGGGCCGATCGAATTATGCATGGCAAGACCTCCCTCATTTTTCACGACGGCCGGACCATATATCAAGGTTTGCCCAATCCCTTTGAGGCAGTTCGTTACCATTCACTCATAGTGGAGAGGCATTCACTCCCGGAGTGTCTTGAGATAAGTGCCCGGACAAACGAGGGAGAAATTATGGGCCTAAGACATCACAAATATGAAATAGAGGGTGTGCAGTTTCACCCTGAATCTATTTTAACAAGGCAAGGATCAAAAATCTTACAAACCCTATTTACAGAAAAGAGGACAAATCATGATCAAAGAAGCTATTGCAAAGGTGGTTAGAGGGGTTGACCTCACGGAAATGGAGATGGGGGTGGCCATGGACGAGATTATGACCGGCAATGCAACTCCTGCTCAGATTGGCTCTTTTGTCACGGCCCTGAGGATAAAGGGGGAAACGGTGGACGAGATTACAGGGGCTGCAAGGGCCATGAGGTCCAGGGCAACGAAGGTGAGCCTTAACAATCACCTCATTAGCATTGACCGGGATGAGATCAACGTTGAAGAAGAGACTATCCTGGATACCTGCGGCACCGGAGGAGATGGTACCAACACATTTAATGTCTCCACTGCTACCGCCTTTGTGGCCGCAGGAGGCGGGGTTAAGGTAGCAAAACATGGAAACAGGGCAGTCTCCAGCCTGTGCGGAAGTGCGGATGTTCTGGAAAATCTGGGCGTGAAGTTAGAGATCACCCGTACCGATGTGGAAAGATGCATCCGGGAGGTGGGCATAGGATTTCTCTATGCTCCCCTCTTTCATGGGGCCATGAAATACGCGGTCGGCCCCAGACAGGAGATAGGGCTCAGGACCATTTTCAACCTGCTTGGACCTTTGACAAACCCGGCAGGGGCCTCTTGCCAGGTCCTGGGGGTTTATGACCCAGACCTGACCGATAAGATTGCGCAAGTCCTTAAAAGACTGGGAACCAGGGAGGCATTCGTGGTGTGCGGTGAGGGGACCTTTGACGAGATAAGTATATGCGGTCCCACCAGGGTCTCTCATTTGAAGGACGGCGAGGTCAAGACCTTTAATATGACCCCGGAAGAGTATGGTTTCAACAGGGCAGCCCCCGAGGCCATAACAGGCGGGAATGCGAAAAAGAATGCCCGTATTATCCGGGAGGTCCTGGATGGCGAAAAGGGGCCGAAGAGAGACCTGGTCCTCCTCAATGCGGCGGCTGCCTTTATGGCCTCGGGTCTGGATAAGGATTTTGAAGGGGGGATTGAAAGGGCAAGAGATTCCATCGACTCCGGCCGCGCCCAGGAAAAACTTGATAACCTGATAAAATTCACCCAGCAATGTAGCCCCTTTGTTCGAAACGAGCTGTGATGAGGCCTTTATGCATTCTCGTCTAAAGGATATATTGACCGAAAAACAAAGAGAAGTTAGCAGGCTAAAAAATGAGGGTATGTCAGCCAATAGGCATTATGACTCATTCCTCATCCGTAATTTTGAGGGTGCGATTTCCGTCCCGGGCAGGATCGGCCTCATTGCCGAGATAAAGTTCGCTTCCCCTTCTGCCGGCATTATCCGTGAAAAGGGAGATCCCCTCCCAATTGGGCAGATCTATGAAGAGGCCGGGGCAGCGGCCATTTCCCTCATTACAGACAAGCTGTTTTTCGGGGGGGACATAAACGATTTGGCGCGCCTCAAAGGGGCGATTTCTTTGCCTGTCCTGCGCAAGGATTTTATCATAGATACGGTCCAGGTGATGGAATCGTTTTTGTATGGGGCAGACGCGGTCCTTCTGATCGCCCGCATTTTATCACGCCGGCAGCTTAGGGAATTGCTGGCAGCATGCCGGGAGTTTGGGCTTGCTCCCTTGACCGAGGTCCATGACAGACGGGACCTCGAAAAGGCGGTTGAGTGCGGGGCCGAGATATTGGGGATTAACAACCGTGATCTTGACACATTCAGGGTTGATATTAAAATCACCCTTGATCTGGCCCCCCTGGTACCGGAGGGGTGCGCTGTTGTCAGTGAGAGCGGTATTGTGAACGGGAAGGATATCCGGTCATTATCGGGATACGGAGTTAGAGCCGTTCTGGTGGGATCTTCCCTTATGAAGAGTGACGACATGGCGGCAAAGACAAAGGAATTGGTTGATGAAGGACAGGATCAAGCATGGTAAGAGTTAAGATCTGCGGCATCACAAATTACCAGGATGCGGCAATAGCCGTCGAATCGGGGGCGGATGCCATCGGACTCATATTTGCCCGCAGTCCCAGGCATATTACGCCTGAAAAGGCACGGGAGATCATATGTGCCATGCCTCCTTTTGTACAGACGGTGGGGGTCTTTGTTAACGAAAAGCCGGATGCCATAAGGCAAATCATGCGGTTTTGCGGGCTTGATCTGATTCAATTCCACGGAGATGAAGCCCCGGAGGTTTGTGGTGGGTTTATGCCTAAGGCAATCAAGGCCTTCCGCCCCAGAGACGGATCGGTTCTTCAATGGATCAAGCCTTATCACGGGAAAATCAAGGCGATTCTTCTTGACACCTATGCAGAAGAAAGCAGGGGCGGTACAGGAAAGATATTTGACTGGGATCTGGCCGTCAGGGGCAAGGATTTGGAAATCCCGATTATTCTGTCAGGGGGGCTTACACCCTCAAATATTGAGAGGGCCATTTCCACTGTAAACCCCTTTGCCGTAGATGTGAACAGCGGCGTGGAAAAGCGCCCCGGAAAGAAGGACCGTCTCCTGGTAAGAGAGCTAATGGAGAAGATCCGAAAAGTGAACCACAAAGGACAGTTGGATGAATAGCCGGGGGTATTACGGAGAATTTGGAGGGGCATTTATTCCTGAAATCCTCATCTCCACCTTTGAGGAGCTCGTGGATGAATTTGAAAAGGCCAAGGCAGATCCCGCCTTCTGGCAAAAATATATGCATATCATGTCAACCTATTCGTGTCGGCCCACACCCCTCACTTTTGCTGAAAACCTTACAAGCCTTTTTGGAGGGGCCCGCATTTACATCAAGCGCGAAGACCTTAATCACACGGGCGCCCATAAGGCCAACAACGTCATGGGACAGGGGCTTTTGGTAAAGCGTATGGGAAAGACCAGGGTTATCGCCGAGACCGGAGCGGGCCAGCATGGTGTGGCCACGGCCACCATGGCCGCCAGATTTGGCTTTAGATGCACTATTTACATGGGAGAGGTGGACATTGAACGACAGCGGCCAAATGTATTCTGGATGGAACGATTGGGCGCTCAAGTGATACCGGTTAGAGACGGGACCAGGACATTGAAAGATGCCATTAATGAGGCATTCCGCGACTGGGTGACTAACATGCATGACACCCACTATGTCCTTGGCACCGCATGCGGTCCTCACCCGTTCCCTGAGATGGTATCCTATTTTCAATCCATCATTGGCGAAGAGGCGCGCGGCCAAATTATTGAACGTGAGGGAAAACTCCCATCCCGCGTTTATGCCTGCGTGGGGGGAGGTTCCAATGCCTTAGGGGTCTTCAGCGGCTTTTTGGATGACCCGGTACAACTTGTGGCCGTTGAGGCGGGGGGGAAGGGGCTGAATACCGGACGTCATGCAGCACGGCTGTCGTCCAAAGACGCCTCTGTTGGTGTAGCCCAGGGATATAAGACGTATTTTCTTCAAGATAGCGATGGGCAGATGAAAAAAACCCATAGCGTGGCTGCCGGCCTGGATTATGTGGGCGTATCACCAATCCTTGCATCCCTCTGGCAGGAAGGAAGGGTAAGGTTTGAATCGGTAATGGATTCCGAAGTCCTGGATGCCTTTTCTCTGACCCTCAAAAAAGAAGGCCTGGTCCCGGCCTTAGAATCCGCGCATGCCTTTGCCCAGGCGTTCAAAGAGGCCCCTCATCTATCCAGCGATGACATCATCCTGATCAATCAATCGGGAAGGGGGGATAAGGACATTTTCACGGTTGCCGATGCATATAATGATGCACAATGGCAAGATTTCATCAGACAAAAGGCACGAGATTATGGCCCTTGAGTCGTATATTCGCGCGGTTTTGAAGGAAAAGGATATTTTGCTCATGACTCATCTCATCATTGGATATCCTTCCTTTGAAGAATGCTTCAGGCTAATTGACGTAATGGTAGGGGCGGGAGTGGATCTGATGGAGCTGCAGATCCCTTTTTCCGAACCGATTGCCGATGGACCGGTAATACTCCGGGCAAATCACATGGCCCTGGAAAATGGCGTGACAGTACAGGGTTGCCTCGATTTTGCCCGATCGGTAATCCGGGCCTTTGACATCCCATTCCTTCTTATGACCTATTACAATATCCCTTTCACTTACAACACCTCCGCTTTTGTCTCTGCCATGGCCAAAACCGGTCTGAAAGGTGCTATTATCCCAGACCTTCCGCCGGAAGAGGGCCATGATTACTTGGAGGCGATGCAAAAAGAGGGGCTCGATCCTATAGTTATCTTTTCCCCTACCACATCGTATGAGCGCATGAAATACCTTGATTCCTTTGCCCGAGGTTTTATTTACTGTGTGGCCCGCAGAGGGGTCACTGGTGGTGACACAATACTCTCTGAGAAATTAATCTTTTACCTTGGCCTATGCCGCAAGGCCTCCAACCTGCCCCTCGCACTCGGATTTGGTCTCAAAGAAAAGGCTGATATGGTTTTCTTGAAAGGAAAGGCTGATATCGCAGTCATGGGTACCCAGACGATCCGGACAATGGAAAAAGAAGGGATCGCCGCTGTGGGGGAGTTTATCAGGCGCTTGCGTTGAGGGTATGGTTTCTGTGACTGAGTTATCATC
>JAUUVE010000244.1 GCA_030589715.1 Desulfobacteraceae bacterium
ATTTTGGATTGCGGATTTTGGATTGCGGATTCAAAAAAACAAGCGGTACCAGTCCATTGAAGATTTCCGAATAAAACCCGAAAGTCATATTTCGGGGTTTTCGTTCAGACACTAATTATAGAGACTCAAATTTAGGAATCCGGCATGGGTTTTAATATGTTTCAATCGTGTCGCGCCCCTGGCCCAGACCGAGTACACACGTTGCGTAGCAGAAAATCACGTTTGGTGTGTTGCATCATCTAAGCCCACAACAGATAAATGAGTCGCACCAGGGCGGGCAGGGCGGGCTTGAACCCGTGAATGGTTACGTTTCAAGAGACAGGAGGTAAGGAGAGGATGAAAACACCCTGGTTTACAGAAGAGCATGAGATCTTTCGAAGGACGGTAAGGAAGTTTATGGAGACCGAGCTTGCCCCGCATGCCGAAGAATGGGAGGAACAAAAGGACTTCCCAAACTGGATCTTCAAACGGGCCGGCGAGATGGGCTTCCTGGGGATCACCTATCCTGAAGAGGTGGGGGGATCAGGGTGCGACTACTTTTACAAGGTGGTCTATTGTGAGGAACTCCCCCGGTCCGGCTGCGGGGGGGTAAATATGGCCCTCCTGGTCCAGAGCGACATGGGATCACCCCCTATCAACATCCTCGGCACGAAAGAGCAGAAAGAGGAATACCTTGTACCCATTATCAAGGGAGAGAAGATCTGCGCCATCGGTGTCACCGAACCCAATGCGGGCTCCGATGTTGCAGCCATCAGGACCACGGCGCGGAGGGATGGGGACTACTATGTCATCAACGGCACCAAGACCTTTATCACAAATGGTGCAAGGGCCGATGTAATCACCCTTGCTGCCAAGACAGACCCGGACAAGGGATATGACGGGATGAGCCTCTTTCTTTTAGATACCGACCTTCCAGGCTTCTCTGTGAGCCGCAAACTGGAGAAGATGGGGATGCATCCCTCGGACACAACCGAACTGGTATTTGAAGATGTGCGCGTTCCAAAGGACAAGCTGCTTGGCGAAGAGAATACCGGGTTTTTCGAAGTGATGATCAACTTCCAGGGGGAACGCCTTGTTGCGGCAATCAGTGCTGTAGCCGGGGCGGCCCTCGTCCTTGAGAAGACGATGGAGTATGTCAAGCAGAGGGAGGTCTTTGGAAAACCCCTCAGCAAGTTTCAGGTCACCCGGCACAAGATCGTGGACATGCTCTGTGAAATCGAGGCCGCACGGCACTATGTCTACCATTGTTGCTGGCTATTCGATCAGGACAAAAACCCTGCAAAGGAGGTCTCCATTGCCAAGATCCTTTCAACAGAGATGGCAGTCAGGGTCATCAACCAGTGCATCCAGCTTCATGGTGGCTACGGATACATGAGAGAGTACGGCATTGAAAGGGCCTTTCGGGATGCCCGACTGGCGACCATCGGTGGGGGGACGACGGAGATTATGAAGGAGGTCATTGGTAAAATGATAGGGCTTTAGCTAAGAATTTTTTCCTTGATGCTTCTGAAATATTCTATTATCAATTGAACTCAATGCAAATTGCCCAAATTTAGCGGTTCTCGTAAAAACTCATCATTTAGGACGGCACCGTAATCCCGCCCCGGCGGGATAAGTGGATTTTTTATGGAACTTTTTAACGAGATCTTACAGACTATTCTAAACGGTGTCTCCATTGGCTGTATCTACGGGCTCGTCGCCCTAGGTTTTGTCCTGATCTTCAAGGCCACAGAGGTGATCAACTTCGCCCAGGGCGAGATGATGGTGCTAGGGGCATTTATTGCCCTCACTCTCATCAACGTTTTGGGACTTCCTTACTGGGCCGCCTTGCTTTTGACCACCATATTGCTGGGCTTATTCGGGATGACGTTGGAGCGCCTCGTTCTCCGCTCCCTCATAGGGCAACCGGTCTTTGCCATTGTCATGCTCACCATCGGCCTGGGCTACTTTGTCAGAAGCAGTGTGAGTATGGTTCCGGGTTGGGGTACAGATACTCACGGGTTCACAACTCCATTTACGGATAGGGTGATTAGATATGGTGAGTTAGTGCTTTCGTGGGAGCAACTGGCTATTATCCTAATGACAGGGGCTCTGATTCTGATCCTCTTTACCTTCTTTCGATTCACCCGGATAGGGGTTGCCATGCGGGCGGCATCCCAGAACCAACTCGCCGCCGCCTATATGGGCATAAGCGTCAACAGGGTGTTTTCCCTCACCTGGACCATTAGTGCTGCCCTGGGGGGCTTTGCCGGGGTACTCCTCTCCCCCATCACCTTTGTTCACATGAATATGGGATTTATCGGTCTCAAGGCCTTCCCTGCAGCCGTACTGGGAGGATTCGGGAGTATCCCCGGGGCCATCGTGGGGGGGCTCATCATCGGCCTCACCGAGAGCCTGGCGGGTGTGTACCTGCCGGTTGGCTGGAAAGACATAGCCGCGTATATTATTCTTATCCTGGTACTGATCATCCGGCCTCAAGGACTGTTTGGCATTCAGGAAAAGAAGAAGGTGTGAGTCCATGCGCTTTATAATGAAAAGGGACTATTATCAGGACATCCGGCTGTTCAGGTACCGGAGCACCTTTTTCTGGTACCTGGCCTTGGTCATCGGGTCCTTTTTAGCCCCCACAGTGCTGGACGATTATATTACCTCCCAGCTCACCTTTATCTGCATGTACTCTGTTGCGACAGTGGGGCTGATGCTCCTTACAGGGTACACGGGACAGGTCTCAATGGGTCATGCCGCTTTTTTTGGCATAGGAGCATTCACCTCGGCCATCCTATCTTCCAAGGGGGTTCCTTTTGTCTTGGCCCTTCCTTCCGCCGGCCTGCTGGCCGGTGTCGTGGGAATATTCATCGGCCTGCCCGCCCTGAGGCTTTCCGGGCTCTACCTTGCCATTGCCACCATGGGGTTCGGCTTTATAGTGGAGGAGATCCTGGTACGGTGGGAGTCTCTTACCCGCGGGAATATGGGAATGATAGTTGATCCCCCATCTATCGGCCCTTTGATATTTGAGTCGGAGACGAGTTATTACTATCTGACGCTCGTCGTCTTGATCCTCACAATCCTTGCCGCAAGAAATATCCTCCGTTCACCTACCGGGCGGGCCATGATCGCCATCCGGGACAGTGAAGTTGCAGCCCAGGCCATGGGTATCAGTATGGCAAAATACAAGACCATGGCCTTTGCTATCAGCGCCTTTTTTACGGGGGTCGCCGGCA
Organism: Desulfobacteraceae bacterium; assembly: GCA_030589715.1. Taxonomy (GTDB): domain Bacteria; phylum Desulfobacterota; class DSM-4660; order Desulfatiglandales; family Desulfatiglandaceae; genus JABMQV01. The sequence goes on from JAUUVE010000244.1 coordinate 3,222, forward strand.
GTCTCTATGCGCACAAACTCCCCTTTATAAACCCTGAAAGCTTCACCATATTGGTCTCCATAGAATTTCTGGCCATGATCATAATAGGTGGCCTGGGCAGTCTCCACGGGGCCGTCTTCGGCGCTGCCTTTATCATATTTCTTCCCCAGCTGATCATCATGACCAGGGACTACATGCCCAAGTATCTGGCCGATCAAACGGGGCTTGAGCCGGTACTGTATGGCTTAATGATCATCTTGTTTATCCTCTTCGAACCGATGGGTATCTATGGGAGATGGAGGAAGACAAGATTCTACTTTGAAATGTTTCCCCTTTATAAGAAAGACACCTTTAGACGAGAGAAAAAGTACCTTAAGGCAGAAAGGCACTAGATGTCATTTTTTGAGGCACAACAAATCTCAATCAGCTTTGGCGGACTGATGGCGCTTAATGGCGTAAGCTTTAAGGTAAATGAGGGGGAGGTGTTTTCGATTATCGGGCCCAACGGCGCAGGTAAAACGACCATATTTAACTGTATAAACAGGTATTATGATCTGGATGAAGGGATATTTACCTTCAAAGAGAGAGACATTGCGAGAGTAAGTCCCCATGTGGTGGCCGATCTGGGCATCTCCCGCACCTTCCAGAATATTGAGCTCTTTAAGAACACCACCGTTATGGACAATCTCCTTTTGGGCCGGCACCGGCACCGCCGTTCAAACCTGCTCGTTGAGGCCCTATTCACCGGATTCGTGCGGAGGCAGGAGATCGAGAACCGGGAGAAGGCAGAGGAGGTCATCGACTTTCTGGATCTGCAGGCCTATCGTGACCAGCTGGTATCCGGTCTTCCTTTCGGGGTTCAGAAGACCGTTGAATTGGGACGGGCCCTGGCCATGGAACCGGATCTTCTGCTCCTGGATGAACCCTCTTCCGGAATGAACATGGAAGAGATAGAGGACCTGATCTTCTGGATTACCGATATCAAAGAGGAGTTGGGCATCACGATCCTTTTGGTGGAACACAATATGCGGCTTGGGAAGGAGAGTTCAGATCGGGTCTTGGCCCTGAATTTCGGGGTCGTCATCGCCCAGGTGAGCCCTTAGGAGGTTCTGGAACACGCCGAGGTGATGAAGGCCTATTTGGGGGAGGAAGGTGTCTCTACTACGAGTTAGAAATATAGAGACGTACTATGGTCCCATCATGGCC
>JAUUVE010000363.1 GCA_030589715.1 Desulfobacteraceae bacterium
GCAATAGCCCTTCAAAGCAGACGAGGGGCCTGGGAAATATATTGTAAGCCGAAGAAAGGGTCAACTCAAAACAGAGTAGTATTGTACTTAACGGGGAGTTGTGGTAATTCTTTCTTTCAGTGCTGGTAGGCATGACGAAAGTGAACTGCAAACTTGTGAAAAGGAGGAGTTTTCTATGTTCATCTCTCTAATCGAGAAACGAAGGAGTATCAGGAGGTTTTTGAGTAAAGAGGTTGAAAGGGAAAAAATAGATATCCTGATTGAGGCAGCGCTTCGGGCTCCCTCCTCAATGGGATCGAACCCATGGGAGTTTATAGTTGTTCAAGATAAGACAACATTAGAGAAGCTTTCAAGGGCCAAGCCCCACGGGGCAGGATTCCTGAAGAATGCTCCTCTTGGGATAGTTGTGTGTGCAGATCCGGATAAGAGTAACGTATGGGTTGAAGATACATCTATTGCCTCGATATTTATCCTCCTGGCAGCAGAGTCTATGGGGCTTGGGGGATGCTGGGTACAGATCAGGGACAGGATGCACGATGACACGAAGAGCGCAGAGGCATATATCTCAGAACTCCTTGACATCCCGGAAGGGATCAATGTGGAGGCCATTATGGGGGTTGGTTACCCGGACGAGAAGAAGGCCCCTCATGGCAAAGGGGAGTTGCAGTACGAAAAGGTATATTATGATACGCACGGAAAAAGGGGATAGACCGAGAAAGAAGGAAATCTCGTGGCACAGAATGACTACTATGAAATCTTAGGGGTGGATAGAAAGGCCACTCAAAAAGAGATCAAGGAAACTTACCGGAAACTGGCCTTTCAATACCATCCGGATCGGAACAAAGAAAACCCGGAGGCCTCATCCAGGATGAAGGAGATAAATGAATCCTACGCGGTTCTCTCGGACCGCAAAAAGAGGAGCGAATATGATGGCTTGAGGGAACGGTTCGGGCCTTCCGCCTATGGCCAGTTCAGGCAGAGTTACTCTGAACAAGACATCTTCAGGGGCTCTGACATAAACCAGGTCTTTGAGGAGATAACCAGGGCATTTGGATTTAGGGGTTTTGAGGATATCTTCAGGGAATCTTATGGCTCAAGGTTTCAGACCTATGAATTTCGAAGACCAGGGTTCTTTGGCAAAGGATTTGTCTTCAAAACCCCTTATGGGCGGGGCTCGAATTATGATACACGACTTCCGGTGGATGGAGGCCTGGGTAGACTGGTCAAGCTCGGTTTGAAAAAAATCTGGGGGATGGAACTCCCCGAGAAGGGGAAAGACTGGCATGATGTCATTACCCTTTCCCCCCAGCTGGCCCGGGGGGGAGGTAGGATCATGTACATACACCGGAGGAGGTCAAACGAGCTGGTGGTCAGGATCCCGGCCGGGATCAGGGCAGGGCAGGTGATCAGACTCCGCGGGATGGGAGGTGGTGGGAAAGGAGGAGGAGAGGCAGGGGATCTCTATATCAAGGTGCGAATAAGAGGTGCGCTCTTGCAAAAGATCAGGGACTTTGTGAAACGTCTTCTTGGAACCAAGATCTCGTATTCTTGAGACAACAACCGAAAGAATAAGGGGATAGGAGGCAAAGGAAATGAAAAGGGTTTCTATTATTGGGGCGGTCATGATTTTGGCGGCCTCGGCCACATGGGTGATGGCAGGACCTTTCAGCCCAGGCTGTGGGGGAATATATGGCGGACGGATGGGGGCGCAAGCCCTTTCATCCCTGAACCTGACGGCGGATCAGGCAGAAAAGATCCGATCTCTAAGGGAATCCTTTATGAAGGAGATAAGACCGATCCGTCTCCGGATGTTTAACAAGCGGGCCGAAATGAGATTGCTGTGGATGCAGACAAACCCTGATCCAAAAAAGATCAAGGCCACACAAAAGGAAATAGGGGATATTTGGGGCCAGATTCGCGACAAGATCACGGACTTTCGACTTGCTATCAGGAAAGTCCTGACCCCTGACCAGGTCTCGCAGCTCCTGGCGCGGGGTCTTTGGAGGGGCAAAGGCCCAGGGTGCTGGAGAGGGAGTGGCGGTGTTCAGTGTTGGGGCAGGAGGGGCTTTTAGTCATCTCTGGCCTCGAATAAGAATTCATTTATCTGAGCGGTTTCCATATCCACATGGATCATGGCATTCCGGATGGGCCTTCCGCGTTTTAGGATGATCTTTATGACCTCCATTGCCTGCAGGGTTGCAATCAGGGAAGGTGTCAGTGTGGGGACACCAAGGACCGATTCCGGGCTTCTTGACTTTCCTGGATTTCTCGTAAAGCAAATCACGCATGAGAAGTTGTTTCCCTATACCTCCCGCCCCCCGTTTTTCTCGCGGCGGGCGCGCTCAAGATTTTCCCTGGCCATTCCCAAAAAGACGCGATAGGGTCCCGGGGTCCCGTGAGGAAGAAAGGAGAGCCGGTCTCCGGGAAAGACGGAGATTTCGAAGTGTTGAGCTCAAGAAGATTTTCATGGGTATTTTGGTTGTCTTTAAAGAGCCCCATGTGGGATTTCTTTGGGGAGGATCTTTATTCAGGCTACCAATAAAGCACGGCACGTGTCAATCCTCTAACAGCTAAGGCATTAGAGTCCCTTGAGAGAGACATCCCTTTTATCCTGGGCACGAGGATGCGCAAAGTCAAGGAGGTAAAGCTTGAAGTTCTATCCCGCGTCGGAAGCTACAAGAAAGTTATTGTTTTTTCTTGACATTCATGATGACAAGAGGTATTTATAAAGAATAGTTGCAGAATTTCCTTCCAAAACCTGGAGCACAAAGGTCCCTTTGAGGGCATACAAATGCTCATTCCTACGTATGAGTATTTTCTATAGAAAAATAAAAAACTTGCATTGCCAAAATGAGAAAGTGATTCTCAAATGGCTTTTTAGGTGAGTCCTTTTCTTAAATTCCCTTGAGTGAAACTCTCCGACCAAAGGTCGGAGCTTATTGACACAAATTCTCACAATTTATCGTTCGAATTTGCTTTGCAATGCCTAAAGACCTTGCTCTTTAAAAGCGGGACCATTTATCCCCGACTAGAAGTTGGGGCATTCTGGTATTTCGTAAAAAATAAAAAATCTCAGGGTCTCGAGTAACGGTCTCCAGGTAACTGTCTAACATAATTTGCAATTCCTAAATCCCTCAATTCTCAATCACCTGTAAAAAGGACTTTTTACAGGTGCA
>JAUUVE010000168.1 GCA_030589715.1 Desulfobacteraceae bacterium
GAATGCCACAAAGTCGATGGTGGCCCTCAGTATCCAGGGTTCGCCATTATAATTATCTCTAACAGCCACGATGAAGTGAGGGAGACCGCGAAGGCCCAAAAAGACATCGCTCACATAAACCCTGTGTTTGATTGCCTTCTTAAACCAATCGGCGGACGAGTAAACTGCCTCTCCCAGCTTGAACGGTCCGGCATAGGCCACCTGCACCCCGCGGCCATTGATCACCCCCAGGTCTACAAAGGCAGGGCCATATACCTCGTGAAGGACCTCGAGGCTGTCCCTAAGAAATGTTCCATCGCTCAGCTTTTCAAAACTGAACGTCCTTGCCAAAGACCGGATGTCACCCGACTTTTCTCTCAAAAAGCTGTTGATGTTCTGTTTGTGTTTTTTGACCAGTGTCTTGAGGTGGGCCTCAACCTTTTCTTGATACGAGACATTGAACTGATAAAGGATAATGGCACTTACCAAGATCATGGGCGTCACTGAAACCATGATAACGGTCAAGAGCACGTTTCTTCTTAGCGAATGGTAGTAACCGTTACCCGTCTGTCTAACTGGATTTTTTTGCATTGGTCTGTTCGGCCTTCGATGCTTGAGGTTCCTTGGCATTCGACATTCTTGCCATCTCTGATATAACCTCCTTGAGCCGCTCGATACTATTTCCCACCTTTTCCACGAAAACGGCTTTGTTCAAAGATCCCAAATTGTTGCCATAGTCCGAAGGAAAAGTGTGGAGAACCACGGGCAGGGCAGGAATCCGATCTCCATCATGAGGGTCATCCCAGCTTCCCCATTGCCAGATCTGTGCCAAAAAAGAAGAGGAGAAGGCGCTTTGCCGCAACCTGTAACTATATGAACATAAAGAAAGATTTGATCCGCAGGGGACCTATCCAAGACAAGCTTCGAAAAATAAGCGCAGACAAGTGTCAGGTTTTTTTACACTTTGCAAAAAACTTGCCTGATCTTTAGTCACTTATGACGGAGGGATGAGAATTGAGGGGAAAAAGAGGTGTCAACCTTCTCTCACAGAGGTCTCAAATCTGAGGCCGTATTTTTCTATCTTGGAATGGAGGGTAGGCCTCGAAAGGCCCAGGAGCTTGGCTGCACGGGATCTGTTTCCTCCTGTAAGATTAAGGGCTTCTCCGATGATTATACTTGCAAAACGGTTCATGCACGAATCAAAGACCTTCTCTTCTTTTGACGAGGTCAGGGCCTGGCGTATCCACCCCCTCATTACCTGATATTGGTTGTCATCTTGGGGTCTCCTGCTCTGACTCTCACCGCCTATGGTCTGGGCGATATCATCAGGCCCAAGGGGGCCGCCACGGTTAAATATCAACGTCTTTTGTATGGTATTGGCGAGCTCCCGGACATTTCCCGGCCATGAATAATTTTTGAGCGCATTTATGGCCTCCTTTGTGATCCCCGGGTTCTCCACACCCCCTTCTACTGCGTACCTGGAGAGAAAATACTCAATGAGGTAGGGGATATCTTCCGGCTTCTCCCTGAGGGGAGGCAGCCATATGGTGACCACCTTGAGACGGTAGTAGAGATCTTCACGGAAGCGGCCCTCCGAAAGGGCAACTTCCAGGTCACGGTTAGTGGCGGCAATTATCCTCACATCCACGGGGATGATTTCGCGCCCCCCCAGACGTTCGATACTCTTCTCCTGCAGCAGTCTTAATATCTTGGCCTGTATGCTGGATGGCATATCGCCGATCTCATCCAGAAAGATGGTGCCGCCATGGGCCTGTTCGATCTTCCCCACACGGCGATGGGTGGCCCCGGTAAAGGCCCCCTTTTCGTATCCGAACAGCTCGCTTTCAAGCAGATTCTCGGGGATCGCCACACAGTTGATTACAAGAAAAGGCCTATCAGCCTTGAGACTGTGTTGATATATGGCTCGGGCCACCAGCTCCTTTCCCGTGCCTGACTCACCACGAACAAGGACTGTGGCATCGGTAGGGGATACTCGCCCGATCGCCTTGTAGACCTCCTGCATCACCCTGCTCCGACCAATCAGGGCCTCCCTGGAGGCCTCATCAGGCATGGCATCCATATCAACGGGGGAGCGCATAAAGCGGCCAGCTTCGAGTGCCTGGCCTATGACCCCCAACATGTCAGGGATGTCAAAGGGCTTGAGTATATAGTCAAACGCGCCCATCTTTGTCGCTTCTATCGCGGTTTCCGTCGTACCATAAGCGGTCATGATGACCACCGGAAGCTTTGGCTCCACCCCATGGATGGCCTCAAAGGTCTCAAGCCCATTCATCCCCGGCAGTCGCATGTCTAAGACAACCAGGTCCGGTACCTTCTCCTGGACGAGCTTGAGGCCTGCTTCGCCGGAAGGGGCGCTTTCCACTGTAAAGCCCTCTGCGGACAATAGCTTCTCAAAGCTCTTACGCAACTGGTCATCGTCGTCAATTATCAGAACCCTGCTCAATGTATGGCTCCTTTCCCGGGAGGGTAATAATAAAGGTGGTTCCTTCGCCCTCTTTGGATGTAACACTTATCTGGCCACCATGCTCTTCAACAATCCGAGTGACAATACTCAGGCCCAGGCCTGTGCCCTCTTCTTTTGTGGTAAAAAACGGCTGAAAGACCTTGTTCTGTATAGATTCGGGGATCCCTGGGCCATCGTCTGATACTCGAATCACGATCACACGGCCCAGTGGCTCCACGAAATCCACTTCCTCGCGGATAACGATCGATCCACCCCCCCTCATGGCCTCACAGGCATTGACCACGAGGTTCACAAAGACCTCCTTTAACTGTTCTGGATCCACCAGGATCTCGGGGAGCCGTGTCTTGCGTTCAACATGAACATCCACATCATAAGAGCTGAGGCGGTGCTGCAACAGCTGAATGGCCAGGTCCACCACCTCCGAGGGACTCACCATCTGCATCTTAAGTTTGGGTGGTCTGGAGAACTCGAGGAAGTTCTGAACAATGGTGTCGATATGACGAATCTCCTCTGAGATGACTTGAAAGTCATCTTCCTGAGCATCTGACAGGCCGAGCGTGCGATTCAAAGAAAAAAGACGCATCTTTACTGATGTCAGAGGGTTACGTATGCTATGGGCCGTCCCCGCGGCCAGGCTGCCTACAAGGGCCATCTTTTCGGCCTGGAGAAGGGACTCGCGGCTCTTTTCCAGTTCAACCATAGTGTGATCCACATCTTCAATCAAACCACGGACACTTCGACTGAGCGCCTTGACCTCATCCCCTGATTGACCCGAGACACCCTCTCGGTCTGCCTCTACCGCCAGTCTCTTCAATGGCTCTAGGATATGGCTTATCAGCACAAAGGCCAGGAGGACCCCCAGGGAAAAGACCATAAGAATGGCTGTAATTGCAATTACCCTAAGCCTTTTGGCCTGTGTATGACTTTTCTCTCTCGCCTCATTGATGATCTGCCTATACAGGGCCTTATATCCTTCGCACCGCTCGAGTATCTTGAAGAAGCGGTCGCGTACCTCCCTGTGGAGCCTTGCTCCGACCTCGCGCTCCCCGGATTTATAGTGCTCAATGACCTGATCTTTGATAGTGATATAGTTGTTGTAATCAGACTCTATGAAATTTACGGCCTCCTCCTGCTCCTCGGTCTCTATTAGGGAATGTACATCCTTGAGCCGCTCCTTAAAGATCTGGCGGTACTCACCGAGCTGCCTCAGCCAGTCTGGGTCACCGTCCAAATAGTAATAGGAAACAAATCCCTTCTGATTAACAAGGGCGTTTTCCAGCGATGCTGAGGCCTGAAAGGCCGCCACATTCTTGTCGATGATGTGGGTCAACAGACCTTGCATCTGATAGGTATACCATACCATGACCAGACCACCCGCCAGGGTGATGAGCACCAGTGTAATTAAGATTAAGTATATCCGTAGACGCAGGCTGATTTTTGTCCACATGTTTAGGGGTTCCTTGACCTGGAGCCGGAGGAATGTTGAAATTGAAATGACCGGAGCTGCTAGTGGCACTCCTCCTGCGCGGAAACGGGCGGGTTCTTTAGGGGGTTCCGGGGATCCTACTCCAGGCCATACATGGACATGGCCTCCTTTACCTTGGCCTCTCTGATCTTTTCCTCATGGTCACGCTTCTTCTTGGTGGCCTCCTCCACCTTTGTCATGAGCTGCTCAATATCGCATGGCTTAATCAGGTAGTCGTAGGCCCCCAGCTTCATCCCCTCGATGGCCGTTTCCACGGTTGCATGGCCGGTGAGCATAATGACCTCTGTCAGAGGAAAGGCCTTCCTCATCTCCCTCAGCGTCTCAATTCCGTCCAGGCCTGGCATCTTGACGTCCAGGATTACAACGTCAAGATTCCGATTTTCGGCCAGCCGTCCCATGGCCTCCTTTCCGCTAAGAGCGGTTATTACTGTAAGTTCTCTCTTTTGAAGACGTTTGGTCATGGTCTCTACAAAAGGAACTTCATCATCCACTAGCATTATGAATGGTCTGGTCATCCCCCATTTCCCTCCTGTTCATATGGTTAAAGGTTTTTTCTCTGCAATGCCTATTCCAGCAAGAAATATGATTCCCATAGGCCCTTTAACCACCCGAAATCAAAGCGAAGTTCCCGATCAAAAGCCGCTGGGATCCGCCCAGATCACCATAGAGAGGTGTCAGGATTTTTTACAATATGTAAGGTTTTTTGTCCCTTTTCCTATTGGGTACCGCTGTCCATGGCCTGCCTGGCGGTCTCAGGAATCCCCTCAGGAAACCCGAAAGTGTTGTAGACCACCGACGGTCTTTCGTTTTACCTGACAATCCCGGGCCACGTCGGAAACGTTGAGAACCGCTCCGTGACTGAAGCTCATAGATTCCAGAAACCTGCTGAAGTCTCCGATTTTTCGAACAAGGCCTTCCATTTGCACCTCTTCTCTGAGGTATAAGGAGGCATAAGCATTGAGCGTCTGTTCAGGATCGGAGGAGCTCACGACAAGGGGCACGGTACCCACTCTAGGGGCATCTTCCAGTCTAAAGCCTTCACCCAGCTCCGCGGTTATGAAGGGATGCATCGTCTTGACCACTGCACGCCCTGCAAGCAGATCCACTCCCGATCTCTTGAGCTTCCTGGCGCTCGATCCGGTCAACACAAATTGCCACCCGGCTTGCATCTCGATCAGCTGGTGTACCACGTCCAGGAGTTCGGGTGCCTTCTGGATTTCATCGATGACTATAGTCGAGTTAGACCTCTGAGCTTCGACAATTTCGTGGAGCCTTTCGGGTCTAGTGAATATGCGCGAAAAGTCTCAGGCTCCAAAAGGTCGATGAAGACGGCTCCCTCAACGTGTGGTGAAGCCATGAGGACTTTCCAGTCCCTCTGGGTCCAAATAGAAAATAGCTTTGCCCAATATTCTTGAAAAATAGAGGTCTAAATTCCATTTTTCCCTCTATTTTAGAATTTTTAACTCCACAATTAGCCATTTCCTGGTAGATATCAAGGAAAATTAGAGCCGTCAGACTTACAAGCAGGCCCCTTTGATCAATGGTTATTGCTGAAGATATGGTGTCACATCTTTATTAACGCATTAGCGCGATCAAGCTTATCCTTAACCAGTTTATCCTCGCGGAGTTGTTTTCTAACGATACCCACCCGTCTGCTCACTGAAGAATATGTTAA
>JAUUVE010000241.1 GCA_030589715.1 Desulfobacteraceae bacterium
CGGGCTTAGCTTTAATGGCTTATCCAGTTCGGCCTTGATATCAACCACCCGAGTGACGCTTTGACCTTCCTTCCCATACAGGCTGACATAACGGGATGAGAGATAGATAGGGACTTTGACATTGGCCGTCATTTTCAGTACAAGCACCCCACTGTTAGGGTCATTATGGTAAACCTTGGCGCTCTTATGCACGGATCCCTGGTATCCCTTGGTCTTGACCCGGAGCTTGATTTTTCCCTCCCCGCCCGGGGGAATGGCCTTGTCAAAGTGGGCCACGGTACAACCTCACCCGGGTTTGACTTTTGTTATCTCTAGTGTTTCATCGCCTTTGTTAAAGACCCGGAAGGTGTGCTCGATAGCTTCTCCCTCTTTGACATCCTTGAAGTCATGTACCAGTTCCTTTATGACAATTTTTGGGCCCTTAGTCTCTTGGGCAAAAACCCAATTGCCCAAAAAGGCAAGAAGAAAGAATGGTACAAGTATGGCCTGCAAAGTCCTTTTCATGGGTTCTTCCTCCACAGAAAAGAGTTTAGCAACTGCTCACGCTAGGTTCCTGTTTCGTGATGTAGTTCATAGCTGATCATATCTAGCTTTACAGTAAAATCGATGTTTTCAACCAGACAGTACTCCGGCACACTGATCCTGGTCGGCGAAAAGTTCAGGATGGCATTCACCTGGGCCTTCATAAACAGGTCTGCCACGGGTTGTGCAGCCGAAGGGGGGGTGGTGATAACACCGATTTCGATCTTTAGTTCCTCCACAGCCTGGCTCAAGTCCTTGATGTCCATGATCTTCAGGCCAGCAGGCGTGATTTTTCCGATCTTGCCTGGATCATTGTCAAAGGCAGCAACGCACCTGAAACCCCTGGCTGGAAGATTTCGGTGCTGTAGGAGGGCGGAGCCCAGATTGCCGATGCCCGCGATGCCCAGGTTCCAATCGCGGTTAACGGCCAAGATCCTCTTTATATGGGCCTGAAGATCGATTACGTCGTAACCCACACCCCGCACACCGAATTCCCCAAAGTAACCAAGATCCTTTCTCACCTGGGCGGGATTTACCTGACACAACCATGCCAATTTTTCCGACGAGACCATGCGATAACGATCAAATTCTAAAAGCTCCAACTGCCTGTAATATATGGAAAGTCTTGTGATGGTCGCCTTTGGAATTTTGGCTGATTTTGTCATCCGCTCTCGTGAAAGACTGCAACTTGATTATGGGCGGTACCCCATGTTTCCCCCGGGTATCTTACGGGTGCTTTTACCGCCTAAATCATCATATGTCAATAATATAGGACAAATTGGGTGCATTAGCAAGATGGTATCTGGGCTTTCGCTACCCCAAGTCTTTATGCCTTTCCCATACCAAAATTGTAATGACAATGCCTCCCATATGATATATAAACAAGTTAGTTCGCTTCGCTCACAATTGGGGACGGAGGAACAAGGGAACGGAGGAACCAAGCAATAGAATCAAAAAGTATCTAACCGTTCCCCCGTCCCACCGTCCCTTCGTTCCATGCCCATGAGATGTCATTTCATTCTACAAGATACTGTTATTCCAATAAGTTGTATAATTTCCGAGACGTTTAATTAGGAAAGCGGAAGCCATAAACCATATAGCGAGTCTCGCCTTTGGGGATCAGGCCGGCATGAAAAACGGTAAGCCAGACAGGACTACGAAATCCTCCTCAAAAAGCCCACCCAAAAATTCTAACCCACAAAAAAGCTCCGCAAACGAGAACAATCTGACTGCCTCGGATAAGGTAGCAGGAGAGCGTTATCAGGTATTTGTGGAAAGTATCGAAGAGGGTGTCTACGAAGTAGATGTCCACGGCAACTTTCTATATTTCAACAATTCGCTTTGCAAGATCTTTGGCTACCCTAGGGAAGAGATACAGTTCCAGAGCTTTACCAAATTCATGGATGAAGCCCGAGGAAAAAAGGCCTTTGAGAATTTCAATAGGATATACAGGACGGGCAAGGGTTTTACTGACCTCGTCTGGAAGATCATAGATAAAAAGGGGAAGACCAGAACCATTGCGCTTTCGGCCAATCTGATTAGCAATGAGAAGGGAGAGAAGATCGGATTTCGAGGCATAGCCCGCGATATCACAGAGAAATTCAGGTCGCAGGAGGCCCTTAGAAAATCGGAGAGGCGATACAGGACCCTCCTCGATTTTGCCCCCTATCCCATAGTGGTGTTTACCTTGGATGGACGCGTCTCATATCTAAACCCTGCATTTACGGAGATTTTCGGTTGGACCCTTAAGGAACTGGAAGGGAAGAGCATTCCCTATGTTCCCCCTGGACTGGAGCAGGAGACAACCGAGGCCATAGAAAGGCTTTTCGAAGAAAGGATCATATTGCGGTATGAGACCCAAAGGCTGACAAAAGACGGCCGGGTCCTGGACGTGGTCTTCAGGGCTGCCGTTTATTCGGAGACAGAGGATGAGGCCTCCGGCGAACTGGTGATCCTCAGGGATATTACCCAAGAGAAGCGGGTCGCGCGTAATAATGAGGCCTTGCTCCGAATAAGCATGGCCCTGCCTGAGTACCCCGATCTGGATGAACTTCTCGACTACATAAGCAGAGAGATCAAAAGTCTCTGGGGGGTGGAAGGGGCCCTGGTGATACTGCTGGATGAAGAAAAGGATGAACTTTACTTTGAGGCTGCGGCCCATGACGATTCAGACGCTGAAAAGAGGATAAAGGAGATCCGATTCCCCGCCGGCAAAGGCGTTGCGGGTAAGGTCATCCGCACCGGAGAGCCTGTTATTGTCCTGGATACATCCAAAGATCCTGATTTTTACGCTGATGTGGATGTCCAGGCGGGATTTATGTCCAGGAATCTCCTAGACGTACCTCTGAGGAGCAAGGACAGGATTATTGGAGTCCTGTGCGCCATGAATAAGAAGACAGGCGTCTTTGACAAGACAGATTCCGAATTTCTCAGCATGATCGGCGGTAGCGTGGCCCTATCCATCGAGAATGCGAGGTTCTCAAGGGAGATTCAGGAGGCCTATAGGGAGGTAACGAGCCTGAACCGGGCAAAGGATAAGGTCATAAATCACCTCTCCCACGAGCTTAAGACACCCATATCCGTACTTGGCGCCTCATTGCATATACTTTCAAAGAGGCTTTCTTCCCTCCCAGAGGAGACATGGCGGGCCACCATTGAGAGGGCCCAGAGGAACTTGGGACGAATTTTGGAGTTGCAATACCAGGTGGAAGACATCATGCGAGGCAGATACTATGACACTCATCATGTACTTTCCTGGATGTTGGATGAATGTGCCGACGAAATGGAGAGTCTTGTTGCCGGAGAGGTGGGAGAGGGAAGGGTGGTTGAAACTATAAGGAGGCGTATTGATGAAATCTTCGGCCCGAAGGAGAGCACACCCCAAGAAATCTCCCTGGATGAATTTGTCTCTCAGGTCCTGGAAGAGGTCAAGCCACTTTTTTCCCACCGGCAGGTAGACCTTAAAATCCACCTCCAGCCCGCTCCAGTCATCAAGATGCCCCCCGACGTCCTGAAAAAGGTAGTGATGGGCCTGATCAAGAACGCAGTGGAAAACACCCCGGATGAGGGTAAGATAGAGATCTTCGTCAGGGAGAGGGGCAAAGGGGCAGAATTGATGGTCCGGGATTATGGTGTCGGTATTACCAGCGATAGTCAAAGGCATATCTTTGAAGGCTTTTTTGCAACCCAGGAGACCATGGATTATTCCTCCAAGCGGCCCTTTGACTTTAACGCCGGTGGAAAGGGGGCGGATCTGCTGCGCATGAAGATCTTCTCTGAGCGCTATAACTTTAGGATCAAGATGACCTCTTCAAGATGCCGCTATATACCCCTTGATAAAGATATATGCCCAGGCAGGATAAGCGCGTGCGATTTTTGCAAGAAGCAGGGGGACTGTCACAAGTCCGGTGGAACCACCTTTACGTTCTTTTTCCCTACATCGGATTGAAGGAGTAGTTGTCTCCATTTTCCGTTCGGGTTTGAAATAACATATCAAGAAGTCGAGTGGAAACTACCATGCCAGCTGTTTCTGGTCTTCATGAGGAGGGAAGAGGGCCACACTTTCAGCTATCATATTGACAAAAAGCAAAAAATTTAATATGGTTACCTGACCCGGATAACGGAATTGAGGAATTGCGAATTGGGGAATTGAAAACAATCGCATCAATCGAATCCCTCAATTCCTAAATTGATTCGTCAGTGCAAAATCCAGGACGTTCTGGAATATTTTCTGCCCGTTTGAACGCAAATTTATTCTTAAGGTACTAATACAGACTTCGTAAGTTATAGCGTATTATGGTGTAATATTTTGGACACAAAGCGCCGTTTCCAGCCCAGGAGTTGGGTTAAAATGTTCACGGTTCAGAGGTTCATTCCCCCACGGTATTAACCCAATGGAATCAAAGCTTAAACAAAAAAGCGCGAAGAGCTTAACCTTGAACC
>JAUUVE010000300.1 GCA_030589715.1 Desulfobacteraceae bacterium
AGTACGAAAAAAAGGCTAAGGAATAATTGTTATAGGAGGTTGCTGTTATGTCAGTTGGAGAAATAGAGTTAGAGGAGTTTGAAAGCCTCTTCGGAAGCTTGGCAGTCAAAAAAGGATTTATCACATCTGAGGAGTTTGTCCAGGCACTGGAGAAACAGGTTTATGAAGAGATAGAAAACGGGAGCCTCAGGCCAGTCGCATCGATTTTGCAAGAGGTAGGGTGTATTACCTCCCTCCAGATCGATGACATTTTTGAAACATTAATGGAAACAAAGTAAAAGGGCTTCTCGCTATCTTTCATGCCCTTCACCGCCTTTTCTTTGCTTCCTTCGCCAACTCGTCTTCAGCTTCGAGAGACTTGCGCTAAACTCCTTTTCCTTCTTCCGGTTATCGATCGCTCAAGCCAGCCAAGACATATGCTTCCCTGGACAACGCTAAGCCCCGTTGCTTAAGGCATTATAATCTGATAAGGCCAAGGGGAAAGCTAAATCTTAACCAAGAAATCGTGGAGGGTTTCAAGGTTGGGTATTGCGGTCTGTGCACCTATCTGGGTACACTTTAGGGCCGCGGCCCCAGAGGCAAATCGCATACACCGGTCCATGTCCCAGTCCTGGAGCAGTCCATATATGTATGCGCCGTGATACACGTCCCCTGCACCTGTGGTATCCATGGCATTCACCAGAAAGGTCTCCTGAAAGACCACCCCCTGGTTATTTAGCCCCACACTACCCCTCACCCCCAGTGTGATGACCACCTCTTTCGGGCCAAGCTCGCGGAGGGCAAGAAGGGTGGCTTTGTGGGAGGCGTCGGACCCCACCAGGGGGATGGCGAATGTCTCAGAGGCGATGAGGATATCCACAAGGCTTACCAACTCCACACTGCCTTGCCTCATGGTCCCGGCATCCATCACAATGGTCATTCCCAAGTCCCTTGCCTGCCTCGCCGCTTCAATGGCTGCCTCCACCATCAATCCGTCTACGTGCAGGACGCGGGCCTTGGAAAAGCAGTGGAGATCAATATCTTGCCTTTTTAGATGGGGGACAGTTCCCCTGTGCCAGAATATGGTGCGCCTGCCACTTCCCTGGGTAATAGCAATGAATGAAAACTGGGTGGTATAACCAGGCCTTATCCTCAAGCAGGAAAGGTCTATCTTCTCCTTTTTCAGGTTTTCTACGATCTTAACGCCAAAGGGATCATTTGACAGGGCGCCCAAAAAGGAGGTTGAAATGCCCAGGCGGGAGAGTGTGACAAGGGCAGTGGAAGCGGGACCCCCACACCGTATGTGGAGATCCGTAAGTTCTAACTTAGCATCCTCCGGAGGGTAAGAGTCAAGGCCGCCGAGATAGTCCACACAGGCCTGGCCGAGGCCAACCACCTGAACTTTTTCAAGCTCCTTTTCCGTCATAAGAAAAACCTAAGATGTACCCTTAGCCAGTTTGTCAAGCTCTTCTCTGACTACCTTGATATGAGATTTTACTTTTAAAATTAAAGGAGATGACGGATACTTATCAACTAACGCCTTAAGTATATTGTAAGAGGAAAGGAGGCATTCCTGCTTTTTTGTGGGATCATGGGTCTTTTTTGCTGCCAGGAAAATCTTTGCCGCCCGATTTCTCTCGTGGTTTATGAGCATTTCAACGGCCAGGGCCTTCAGCCTCCTCGCCGCAGGGCTCTCTTTCTGCTCCGAGTCCAGAGAGTCCAACCGCGATATGGCATCTTCAAACTTTTCTTCTTCAAGGAGTTTCATGGCCAACTCCATGGTTTCTCTCTTTCTGTAATCCCTGGACAGAATTGATATCTTCTCCTGGAGGTGTTCCTCCTCTGCCAGGTCCAGGTCCTTCAGGCCCTTGTCGATTGTTTCGATCTCCCGGGCTGGTGAGGCTTCCAACAATAACTCGCTCCTTTTAAAAGAGAGTAATTCCCTTGCCTTATCAAACTTCTGCTCCTGAATTAGGCGGTCCACCGTCTGAAAGAGCTGCCCCGTCTGAGTATCGGCCGTCCTACCGGGGGCCTCTTCTGTGGCAGTCACACCAGGCGCAGTGGTTACAGGGGGTTTGGCTGCCAGGATTTTTTTATGGAGCGACTGTATAGCTGCCTCCCTCTTATCCGACACATTTCTTAGATCTTCATAGATTGATAAGGCCCCTTCCTCCTGCCCCGAGTGCAGTTTCCACTCTGCGATACCGGCCCTCAGGACTGTTAGGTCCGGGGTTGCCTCCAGCTCATTTACGATTGCTTCTCCGGTATTTATCGCCTCCTTCAGCATCCCTTCCTTGGCCAGGGACAAGGCTAGGACAAGGCCAATTTCCGGGGTAAGGGAATCCGGGCCAAATACCGATTTCACCTCCTTGGAGCGATTGATCACACCCCTGTAGTCCGCTCTTAGATAGCTATCAAGGATCTCACGTCTCTTGTTGGCAAAATTCATCATGGGCGTCAAATAGTCCCTTGCCCTGTTCTTCTTTTTCAAAGTGAAGTTTTTATCAAGGAGACTGAGGCCTTGAAAGAGCTTACGGATGACCTTACGATATTGCTCATCCGTAGTGTCACCGGAAGAGACTTTTTTGAGCGATCTATATGTTACCAGGAGAGTCGAGGCTATCTCTTTGTCCCTTTCTGAGAGGTCCTCATCCCTAAGTCTATCCTCAAGAAGACCTATCTTTTTGTCGAGGGTATCGGCTGGGAGCAGAGGGGCGTGTTTGACCGTTGCCCTTGGCCCTACCGCCGGGTGCCTTTCCTGGGGGGGGGCACACCCAAAGGCCCATAAAATCAGAAGGACCAAAAGAGGCCCCTTTGTTATCTTCATTCCACTTCTCCTCCCACGGGCTCAAAGTGCCTCTTAAAATCCAGGGTACCTCCATTATCCGCCACCTCTCCAATTATTTTGGCGGGGGAGGAAGTAGCAGTAGTTCTCTTGGGCAATCCTGATGGGAGCCCGGTTAGGGGTGAAACATGTACGGTCCTTAGATCTCCCTGAATGGGAATCAGGCTTGCCGTGGGGCCGAATACCAGATCTGCAAGCTGGAGTGTCTTGGCATAATCCTCGGAGCTGGTGATGGCGTTTGCGGTGTCGATCCAGAGGGGCAGGGCGCCTGAAGAACCGTATATGGTGAAGTGTTCGGCCTTCATGGGTCGATTATCATCATAACCCACATAACTGGCTATTACGTATCCGTCCTTGAGGTTAAGTTGCCCCGTCCTGTCGTCAGGCCCGGGTATCAGCCCCACAAAGCTCGAATTAGTAAATTGATTGGCGGTACCGGTCTTTCCAAAGGTGGGGATAGGGATGTCGAAGGCCAGGACCGCATCCCTTGCCTTGCGACCAGTACCTATGTCCATAACCTTTCTCAAGATTTCAGTCACCAAACTGGAGACCCTGGTGGATAGGACCTTCTTTGGTTTTGGTTCATATTCCCAGATTACCTTACCCTCCCTGTCCACGATCTTGGTGATAATAGGGGCCATTGTTAAGTCACTGTCAGGCGAAAGGCCGTAGACCTGACCCGTCATGAGGGCCTGATAGGCCAGTGCCGCTTCCAGGATGCTGATTGAGTTTGGTCCGAGGGGGAAGGAAAGCACCGGATCCAGCCTTGTAGAGATCCCGATCTTCTTGGAGAGATACACCACATAGGATAGATTGACAAGGGTTCTGAAGTCACGGATCCTGGATAGGACTTCAAGGTCGTATGGTCTGTGGGCAAGCAATCGCTTATAGGTATCTTTCATATGTTCGTGGATCAGGCCCAGGAC
>JAUUVE010000135.1 GCA_030589715.1 Desulfobacteraceae bacterium
ATTGAACTTCCATGGTCCGATCCGGACCGACCCCGGCCCAATCCTAACCCGGATAAACCGGAATTGCGAATTGAGAAATTGAAAGTAATCTCCAGTTTGAATCTTTCAATTCCTAAATCTTTACCCCGTTAAATCCGTTTTTGCATTTAATTAACTGGGGCCTGAATTCCTAAATTTACTCACCGCTAGGTGGAATTGGTAGATAGATATTCAAATGATCATTTTGGGAATAGACACATCCTGCGACGACACTTCTGCCGGAGTGGTAGAGGGTGGGTGTCATGTTCTTTCAAATGTCGTGCAGTCTCAGGTCAGGCTCCATCATCCCCATGGGGGCGTTGTGCCTGAGCTTGCCTCCAGGGAACACCTAAGGAATATCATGCCTGTGGTCCAGGAGTCCCTCTCCCAAGCCAAAGTCCAGATGGCCGACCTGGATGGCATTGCAGTAACAGTGGGACCAGGGCTTGTGGGATCCCTATTGGTAGGGCTTTACTATGCCAAGGGCCTCACCTATGTTTATGACATTCCAATGGCGGCCATTAACCACCTGGAAGGCCATATCCTCTCCATCTTCCTGGAGGAGGTTGCCCCTCCCTTTCCCTTTGTGGCCCTGACCGTATCAGGAGGGCATACCTCTTTGTATCATGTGGAAGGGTACGGCCGGTACGCCCTCATGGGACAGTCCCTTGACGATGCCGCCGGAGAGGCCTTTGATAAGGTTGCCAAGATCCTTGGGCTAGGGTATCCTGGAGGGATTGCCATTGAGGACTCTTCCCGTGATGGCCTCAAAGACAGGATCAAGTTCCCGCGGGCATACCTCTCCAGCGAATCTCTCGACTTTAGTTTTAGCGGCCTCAAGACCGCCGTATCACTATATATCAAGAGATGGCACAATAATCAGGTAGAGGCCGACAATGTGACGCCGTCCGACATAGCGGCCTCCTTTCAAGAGGCAGTTATCGACGTACTAGTCCGGAAGGTCCTGATGGCTAGAGAAAAAACCGGGGTCAGCTCTGTGGTGGTGGCGGGTGGTGTAGCCTGCAACAAGAGGCTTCGGGCAAGATTGCTTGAGGCTGCATCTGGGGAGGATGTTGAGGTCTACTATCCACGGCCAGAGTATTGCACGGATAACGGGGCCATGATTGCAGTGGCAGGCTATCACCGGCTCTCATCCGGTGAGAGGGCCGGCCTGTCCATGGATGTGAGATCCAAGTTTCCCATTCAAGACCTGACGCCATTATAAACCATTTAGGCACACGACCGTGAAATTTCAAAGACAGCTCAAATATTACTATCTCAGATTTATTCGCTTGAGGGGTGAGCCCCGCGAACTGGCCCTCGGGATGGCACTCGGAATATTTTCCGGAATGATGCCCATATTGCCCTTTCAAACGGCCTTGGCTGTGGCCTTGGCTATATTTTTTAAGGTCAGCAAGATTACGGCTGCCTTGGGCACCTGGGTCTCTAATCCCTTTAACTGGTATTTCCTGTATTATTACAGCTACAAATTGGGAGCTTTCATTCTAGGGACCCCGGAAAAAAGCCCTGTTTTCTCATCCGTTATGACTTCCATCCGATCAGGTGAGGAATCCATGGTGATCTTGAGGGAGATCTTGGGGGCAGGGGGCATCTTCGTCTCCACCTTTCTCTTGGGCGGATTGGTTATGGGTTTCGTTGTAGCAACCCCCTCTTATCTCCTCTTTTTGTACATATTCAAGCACATAAGGACCTGGCGTCGAGCAAGGAAGGGACACAGAAATCGGCGCCTTCAGGAGCAATAATGCCCCGGGTAGATTTTCGACCCAAGAAAGGGCTTGGTCAGCATTTCCTTCTTGATTCCAAAATCACCAAAAAGATCCTCGCTCGATCCAGATTCGGAGTCTCCGATCTGGTACTGGAAATAGGGTCTGGGCGTGGTGCCTTGACACTACCCCTCGCCCGATCGGTCGGCCACGTGGTGGCCGTTGAAAAGGACCGATACCTGGCAGAGTCACTGGAGCAGAAACTCTCTGGAGCAGGAATAAGCAATGTAACCCTAATCAATGACGATATCCTTTCATTTGACTTGAGCAAGATATTCCCAGCCGGCTCAGGGAAAATCCAAGTCATTGGGAATCTACCATACAATATATCATCCCCTATCCTCCATAAGCTCACAGAAAACCGAAGCCTGATTGCCAGGGCTGTTCTCATGTTCCAGTTGGAGGTTGCGGCCAGATTGACCGCCTCTGCCGGTGGGAAGGCATATGGTGCCATTACTCTGCTTGTAAGGTATCACGCAAATCCAACACCACTGTTTGAGGTGTCCAAAGAGGCCTTTTATCCGAGGCCGAAGGTTGACTCCATGGTGATAGAGCTTAACTTTGAGCAGCCTTATCCTTGCCAGGATGTCAATCTAGAAGATTTTAAGAGGGTGGTCAGGGGGGCCTTTGTCCATCGCCGCAAAACCCTGCTAAATTCGCTCAAAGGCTCTTTTCCCCCTTGGACCATTGAGATGCTCGTGAAGGCAATGAAGGAATGTGACATTGATCCTAAGAGACGTGCCGAAACCCTAACTATGGATGAATTCCTGTGCCTTGCCTCAGCCCTAAGAATTGACAAAAGGCCAAGCAATTGATATCTGAGCAGGACTTGTTCCTATGGGAGCAGCACCATTGCCCCGTCTCCCAAATGCTGTGCTCCCTGCTTTGGAGGACCAGGATTGGACCTGTGGAGTAGGAGTAGCCATCTTGTGGGAATCTACTTATAGGGCGTAGTCATGGAAGTCATAGAATCCCGCAAACAAATGCAAGAAAGAGCAGAGTCCCTGAGATTGGCCGGGCACACCGTTGCCCTGGTTCCGACCATGGGCTTTTTGCACGAAGGCCACCTGGAGTTGATGAAGGTCGGGAAAAGGCATTCCGATAAGCTGATCATAAGCATATTTGTCAACCCCACCCAGTTTGGTCCCAGCGAAGACCTTGGCAAGTATCCGAGAGACACTGAAGGTGACCTGGAAAAGGCTCGAAAGGTTGGAGTCGATTTTGTCTTTTTGCCTTCCACCCAGGAGATGTATCCTGAGGGTTATCAAACAAGATTACAGGTTGAGAGGGTCACCCAACACCTCTGCGGTATTTCCAGGCCCGGTCACTTTGAAGGTGTCGCCACGGTTGTTGCCAAGTTGCTCAATATCACAAAGCCTCATATGGCAATCTTCGGACAGAAGGATTTTCAGCAACTGACGGTTATCAGCCGAATGGTTATGGACCTCAACATGGACATCCAGATCATTGGCGTTCCTACTGTCAGGGAACCCGATGGGCTGGCCA
This sequence comes from Desulfobacteraceae bacterium, assembly GCA_030589715.1. Taxonomy (GTDB): domain Bacteria; phylum Desulfobacterota; class DSM-4660; order Desulfatiglandales; family Desulfatiglandaceae; genus JABMQV01. The sequence goes on from JAUUVE010000135.1 coordinate 3,309, forward strand.
TGAGTTCTCGCAATAAATTTCTGAGCCCCGAGGAGAGAGAATCTGCACTCTCACTGAGAAAATCACTTGATCTGGCCGGGGAGATGTTCATGGAGGGCGAAAGGGGTGCCAGGGTTATTAAGAAGGCAATTGAGTCATTGATACTTAGTCACCCCCATACTGAGATTGATTATGTGACCCTTTGTGATCCCGTGACACTTGAAGATGTTGAAACTCTTACGGATGAGACCCTCCTGGCCCTGGCTGTCAGGGTCGGAACAACTAGACTGATCGATAACCGGGTCCTCTGCAAGGGCTCGGATCAAATCATCTCTAGGAGCTGAATTTGATATTCCAAATTGAAAGGAGAGCTTTATGAAATCGTCAAATTTCCTCTTCACCTCCGAGTCGGTTACCGAGGGGCACCCTGATAAGGTAGCTGACCAGATATCCGACAACATCCTGGATAAGATGCTTGAGCAGGACCCAAGGTCCCGCGTGGCTTGTGAAACCATGGTAACCACTGGCATGGCCATCATCGCGGGCGAAATCACCACCGAGGCATATGTGGACATGCCGGGGGTCGTAAGGGAAACCATCAAAGACATAGGTTACCACAATTCATCTATGGGTTTCGATTGGGAGACCTGTGCCGTCATCTCCACCATAGACAAGCAATCTACGGATATTGCCATGGGTGTAGATGAAGGAAACGGCCTTTTCAAGGAGCAGGGTGCTGGCGATCAGGGCTTGATGTTTGGATATGCGTGTAAAGATACCCCAACTCTGATGCCCATGCCCCTCTTCCTTGCCCATGGCCTTACAAAAAGACTGGCCCACGTTAGGAAATCAGGCCAATTCCCATGGCTGAGGCCAGACGGCAAGTCCCAGGTAACCGTAGAATATGTGGACGGCAGGCCATCCAGGATTCACACGGTGGTTATTGCCGCGCAACATAATCCGGATGTGGATTACGATACCCTTCGAGAATCAATAATTGAGAAGGTGATCATGGAGGTGATCCCAAAAGAGATGTTGGATAAGAACACACAGCATTTTATCAACACCACGGGCCGCTTTATAATAGGGGGACCTTTAGGGGACTGCGGCCTTACTGGCCGAAAGATCATCATGGACACTTACGGGGGCTTCGGCTACCACGGAGGCGGGGCATTTTCCGGAAAAGATCCCTCCAAGGTGGATAGGAGCGCCTCATACATGTGTCGCTATATTGTAAAAAATATTGTAGCTGCAGGGCTCGCCGAAAGGTGTGAGATACAGGTAGCATATACCATCGGGCGAGCCGAACCGGTCTCTGTTCTGGTTGGGGCCTATGGTACCGGTGTTGTTTCCAGCAGGGAATTGACCGAGATCATAAAAGATCACTTTGACCTCCGACCAGCCGCAATCATCGAAAGGTTGGACCTCCTGAGGCCCATATATAGGAAAACCTGCAATTATGGACACTTTGGCCGCGAACTCCCTGAGTTCACATGGGAAAAGACCGACATGGTGGAAACGCTCAAGAGAGCAGTAAAATAGGGGAACCGTCCACGGAGTATTGGAGTACTGGCCTCCGGCTCGTAGACCCTCCGGCTCGGAGAGAGTGGTGGAGTAATGGGTTGATAGAAAAGACTGACACTGAGTTACAAAGGCTGAATATGTTTGCATACCAGCTTGAAGCCGGACAGGTTGCATCGCTTTGAGGATTTGAAAAAGGCGGGCGATTGGAGCAGCCAGCTATCCCGCGTAGTGTTGGGCTTCTCATTTCAGAAAAAGGCCAATGCTCCATTACTCCCTGGTGTCATATGGGTATTGAGGAACATCAGAGCACAACGAAATGAACTGTGAACGGATACAAAATAGGTAATCCAGCCAGGACTATAGGCGTACAGAAAAATATTTTGTGGTTATTGTTCCCCTCATTGGATAAAGCACAAAGAGCACGGGGCGCATGATACTTGAAGCTCGAAACTTGAAACTTGGAGATACATAGTCATTTCTGGTGGTTATCGAGCTTCCAGCTCGCCCTGGTGCGACTGGATTTGGCCACTCTGCCTTCCCCAGAGCTCTTTCTGTGCGCCTTTCTTTTCAGCGTCATTTGGGTGATCAGGTCTGGGCCAGGGTTTCAAATTTCCAGTTTCTCTCAGCAACAGAACATCTTTAAAAATCGCATGCCAGATTACCCCAAAAACTTTTTCTTGAAAGCTATAAGGCAACAGTGAATTAGTTTGGACATGAAAGGATCAAACAATGGATTATGACATAAAGGATATCAATTTGGCAGGAAAGGGCCGTTTGAGAATAGAGTGGGCGGATATGAGCATGCCCGTGCTCGGGGGTATCAAGGAACGTTTCACAAGGGAAAGACCGCTTGAGGGATTCAGGCTATCTGCCTGCCTGCATGTCACCACCGAAACAGCGGGCCTGGTCAAGACCCTCAAGGCAGGTGGCGCAAAGGTGGTCGTGTGCGCCTCCAATCCACTATCAACTCAGGACGATGTGGCCGCCTCCCTGGTAGCAGATGATGAGATCCCCGTCTTCGCCATTAAGGGGGAGGATCATCAGACCTATTACGCCCATATACTCTCCGCTCTCAAACATAAACCTCACATAACCATGGATGACGGTGCAGATCTGGTGAGCGCTCTCCATTTCATTGCCCTCGAGAAATGGGATGAGTTGGCGCCTTCCGTGAGTGAGTGGGGAAGAAATTTATCTGATAAAGAGAGGGAAGAATTCCTCTCGCATGTGATAGGTGGAACCGAAGAGACAACAACCGGTGTCACCCGCCTCAGGAGCATGGAAAGAGACAACGTTTTACAGTTCCCCATAATCTCCGTAAATGATGCCAACACCAAACACCTCTTTGACAACCGTTACGGGACCGGTCAAAGCACCGTTGATGGTATTATCAGGGCCACCAATCGGCTGCTGGCCGGCAGCGCTTTCGTGGTAAGCGGTTACGGCTGGTGTGGAAGGGGGGTGGCCCTCCGGGCCAAAG
>JAUUVE010000070.1 GCA_030589715.1 Desulfobacteraceae bacterium
TCATGTACCTCTAACCCCATGGACCTGAGACGTTCAGAAATAATGGCTTCATGGAAAAGACGAGGCATCTCCTGGTGATCTGTAAAGGGTGTGGTTTGGTGGTGGCGATAAATGGGATCCTTTCGCATAGTGATGGCCGTCACCTCGAATACTGGCTGTTGCATCTTATATGGACAGAAAAGCATAGTCGGTCCGGGATTGGGACCATCTTCTGCTGTCCGGGTGAGGCTCACATTGCCCTCAATAACGATGGAGGCATCTGCCGGCACATAGAGGTCAACTGTATTACACCTGGTAATCTCCCCCACCTGGCCTGTGATCGTTTCAAACAACTCCAGCTCCCACCAATCGTGATGAGGGTGAGAATAGCAAGCGGCCAGCTCCCAGGCAGGATGTGCACCAATGACGACTGCCTGGGGCATACGGGTTCCAGCAGCCTTGTGTTTGCCAAGAATTCTATTGGCCGTAGGGGTAACATAGGAGGTGACCATCTCATTAGGGCTCAGAACCCCGCACCTTGGGAACATGGCATTAAACTGGCCAGTCTCGGGATCCATGTGCACAGCGAAGCCTGTTGTATAAGGATAGGGATCCAAATCGGTGTGGCGAACCACCGGCAGCATGCCCAAATCGATGTCATCCCCAGTAAATATACGTTCCTGGCAAGATTCATTCTCCACCTCTTTGAGGCGGTGTGGCCCCCTGTTGATCACCTCGGCAAGGCGCTTCACCACCTCACCCGGTTCGCACCCTAATACACGGGCCTGTGCACTTCGATTAACAAAAAGCTGATCAACAAGGCGAAAGCCGGGAAATCCCACGAGGTTGTCAAAGACAATAGTATCATCAGCTTGGCCGATTAGAGCACCCACATGCTCGAGCTTCACCGGTTTCTTGATAGTAATATATTGCCCCTTATGGGCTTCGAGAAAAGAATGTAGATCCATCTTCATAGTATTTCCTCCTTTCTCCCCTAAGCGAAATGAATCCTATCCCGCACCTTTATCGTGTTTTGGTTCCAAAAATATTTTGAAGAAGTTCCATATCGCTAAATAACAACTTTATGCTTTCCTGTCTCGTACAAGGGCCTGTAAAAAATATTGTCGCCAAAGAGCCAAAGGCGGTCTAGTGCCGGGAAGGTTCTAACAAACCATTTTACCAGGTCATGGCCGATTCCTGGCTTTTTGTTGAAGGGGCAAACGTTCACACACTGGTAACACTCAATATGATACATCCCTTTATCAGTTTTCGTTCCATTCTTGTACCAGTACTGAAAACACTTCTCACCATCGAGGGGCCACTTCAGTAGGCCCGGGTTTGTTGAGAAAGTCCGGGCCTTATGGGTTCTTTTCCCGTAAAGGATTGCCTGGGCCGGGCAATATTCGGCACATTTCTGACAGACCTCGCAGAACTCTGTCACCCCGAAATCAATGGGAGCTGTAGGTTTGAGCGGGATATCAGTTAGGACTTTACACAATCTTACTCTGGGACCGAATTCAGGAGTGATAATCCCGCCGAATCGGCCTAGTTGCCCTAGACCTGCGTCCACAGCCAATGGAATACTTAAGGCCGTATCATTTCCGCAGGCAATGGCCTTGTAGCCCAGGGAAGCGATAAACTTGGCCAGGGACGAGGCCAAGAAAGCCATCTTTGAATAGCCCAAACCAGCTGCAGCGCCCGCCTTTGCGGTGGGTGCATGTTTGACATAGTCGTAGTTGGTCTCGACCGCCATTACCACCGCGTAGTTGATTGAAGAGGGAATCATTTTGTCCAGGTCTATTTCATTGTGGCCGTACCGATCCCATCCCATTCTGTATAACCAACTCCGGTTAAGTTCGGTTATCCCTACAAGACTCGCACCAAGAAACAGAGCAGCATCTTTTATGATCTCCGACATCTCGGCAGGATCATCAATACGCATTTTTTCTGGATTCCAAGGTAATCCGATAAAGCCAGGGCTCCATCGGCCTTCCCAGTCGTAAAAACAGCCCAACTCCTCTGAAAGCCGAGGTCGCGTCCAATTGCCTGTATGGCAATTGCTGGCTAAGGCACAGTGGAATCCAGCGATACGCAGCGCCACGTCTATCTGAGTGTATCCCGGTTCATCTCGAGGAATGGGACCCTGTTCACCGATGTGGGGTATAAGGGTTTCGAGGAATGAGTCCTGCCATCCGCCGGGCGGAACGTATCCCCTGGAAAGTGGGGTGTTTTTTTCATCAAATCTCTGGAGTGGTTCAATAATATCCTTGATATAGGCTGGTGAGGAGAGTTCTTTGATCCCACGCCTTGTGTAATATCTACCATTCAAAGAAACCGCAACAGACATACAGCCCTCTATTAAATGGTTACATATCTCACGTTTTGAGTTGAGACAGTAGATTGTGTTCTGTTATCTTATTTTGGCAGCCGCATTCTCTTTTTGATTGTATTGATATCCCCAAACAAAGCGTGCGGCTCCCTTTCATACCATGCTTTGTGCAACGTCTGTACAGCTTTGATATCTTTTTGGGAAAGTGGAGCAGTCAACAGTAATCTCAATATCACGCAAACGACGAGATTTAGGTTATGTGTATTACCCCTTAATCCCTCTCTACCATTACTGAGTATCCAAGTCATATCGCGTTGAAGTGTGAGCCAAATCCTATTGCCAAGACAAATGATCACCACCTCTAAGTCACGGTGCAGAATCTCAATGCTCGCCATAGATCTCCTTCGATTCGTGCTTAGCTCGAGGAAAGTACATCACCATTTCCTTCATATCACCTTCAGATCGATTTCCTCTTATCTTTTTCTCGTGAAATAATTCCATGCCACCATAAGCACAGCAAGGGGTATCCCTATGTAGTCGCTCGCCAGGCCTGGAAAGATCATAGAGATCCCTGCCCCGCCCATCAGAATTCGCTCGATAGGGTTCATGCGTCTGAAAAAAAAGCCAATGGTAGCTCCAGATAAGGCTACTACGCCGATCAAAGAGGTAACGCAGGCTTGCACTACCTCGCCTACAGGCCCAACCAGGAGCAAGGCCGGGTTGTAGGCGAACATAAACGGGATCATATAGGCCACAATCCCAAGTCGCATGGCAGTAAAGCACACCCGCCATGGCCCAGTCTGGGCAATGCCCGCGGCCGCATAAGCGGCTAGCGCCACCGGAGGGCTAAGCATGGAAAGGCAGGCGAAGTACATGGCGAACATGTGAGCCGACAGGGTATTGACCCCGAGCACATAGAGGGCAGGAACAGCCAATGTAGATACCGTGATGTAATCCGCGGTTGTGGACATACCCATACCTAAAATAATGGAAGTCATTGCCACCAGCACCAAGGCAAAAAGGACATAGCCTCCGGAAAAGGCACTGATCAACCCCGAGAATCGGAGCCCAAACCCAGAGAGCGTAATCACGCCAACGATAATCCCCGCACAGATACAGGCCACGGCCACAGTCACAGCCATTCTGGCACCCTGATCCAGGGTCTTTCCCAGGCCTACGATCGCCGATGCCGCTTCCTGGCCAAATGAATAGATCCCATCCCGGGCACCCTTTGAGAAGCCCTTGGTGATCCTCCCCAGGGCATCCAGGCTTCGCCGATCCAGCACAAAGACCACCACCGTGGAAATGATTGACATGAGGGCCGCCTTGGTGACGGTGTAGCCCAGGACAAGGAAGATGATCAAAACCACAATGGGAAGTACCATATAGCTCCCTCTCTTCAACGTCTCCACCAGGTTGGGCACCTCTTCATTGTCCATGCCCCTCAGGCCCGTTTTGACAGCCTCAAGATGAATCATAAGGAAGGCAGCCCCATAGAAGAGAAGGGCAGGAAAGGCAGCTGATTTGCAGATGTCCCAGTATGGAATCCCGGTCAACTCGGCCATGACAAAGGCGGCTGCCCCCATGATGGGGGGCATGAGTTGCCCCCCTGTCGAAGACAGCGCCTCTACGGCCCCTGCAAAATAGGGCTTGTAGCCCGACTTAATGATCAAGGGAATGGTGAAGCTCCCCGTTCCTACGGTGTTGGCCACAGCACTGCCAGAGATCGTTCCAAAAAAACTGGATGCCACAACCGATGCCTTGGCCGCTCCACCTCGAGCCCGGCCCGTTAGGGCAAAGGCCACGTCTAGATAGAACTGCCCGACCCGGGTCCTTTGAAGAAAGGCTACAAAAAGGATGAACAGGAAGACAAATGTGGCTGAAACACCGGTGGGAACACCAAAGATCCCGTCAGTGGTAAGGTAGAGATATTCAACCCATTCTGCTATGTTAGCCGCAGAATGCTTTAGTATCCCGAACAGATAGGGTCCGGTTAAGGCATAGATGGCAAAGCAGGCACCTACAATGGCCAAGGCGGACCTCACGGCCCTCCGGGTGGCCTCCAGGATCAATGGCACAGCCAGGGCACCAAAAAAAAGATCCCAAAAGGTCATCTCGTCTACGGAGATGACCCTCTGTATAAGGCGATCGAAATCTGTGATGATATGGAGGCCGACCCCGATTCCCAGAAGCACCAAGCCGGAATCGATGGCAAAAGAGAGCCTGGGCTTGGATTTGAAAGAAGGGTTCAGGAGATAGGCAAGAGAAAGGGCAAAGGAGACGTGGGCAGCCCTCAGGATCAGGGCATCCAGGATGACATTCCAGGCCCCGTATAGCTGGAAGGTCGACCAGCATATGGCTACGGTCCCTGCCAGAAAATGCCGTAGTCTCTTGATTTTCGCCTCCACTCTATCTCCTCCATCTTGAACCCAGTCCGCACAGTGTCAGCAGGAACCAAGCCAATGCTGCCAGTTGTGGTAATCCTTACTCGTGATCTATTTCCAACCCATCTCCTTGTAGAACTTTTCCGCGCCAGGATGTAATGGAACTCCACCCACCTTTTCGGGCTTCCAGGCTGTCTTGGGGTCAAAGGCTTTAAATGCCTTGTAAGCGGCCTGGATTTTCTCCGTATTATCCACAATAGACTTCAAGATGGTGTAAACCACCTCAGAAGGGATATCTTCCCGGGCAAGTAGACAGGTAGGAAATCCAATGATGACTACATCCTCTTTCTGACCCCTGAACATTCCGGCGGGCAGTATAGAGCGGGTGTAGCCATACTTACGCCCAAGTTGGGAGATAATCGAGTCTTCCAAGGATATGAACTTGAGGGGCCGGGAGATGGCGGCCTCTGTCCAGGTAGGATGGAATGGGGTACACATCATCAAGAAGCCATCAATGGCTCCTTCCTTAAGAGCGGGAACCATCTCCTTGAACCCCTTCATCAGGATATCGCCGCCCCAGCCTTTCAGGGCATCGTAAGTGATCCCGTATTCGCCCAGAACCTGGCTGGCAGCAAATTCGCTCAGAGAGCCCTTGGACTGTGTGCAGATACGAAGCCCCATCTTTTTTGCCTTCACATCTGCCCAACTGTTTATATCCATATTGGCTTTTACAGCGCCTGCAACCCAATAACTATCCAATCCTCCTGCGATGGCCCGGATGTTGCGGACTTTTTCTTTGTACCGGAACTTTCCATTCCACGCCCAATTGGCTGTCATGGGAAATGCGAATCCGATCTCCGCCTTCTTGAGACCAAGAAGCTTGGGGTTGCCAATGCCGCCGGATTTTGGGAGGGCATCCACTGTGGAGCCCGGGGGAAGGTTTCTCTTGATGATATCGGCCATGACACCCGCCATAACATACCAGCCGCTGCCTATCTTAAAGGAAGCAAACCTCAGTTTAACCGGCTGCTGGGCTGATGAAACCGCTGGCACCGCTCCTATGAAGCACACAAGCGCGATGACCAGAATGAAAAACCCCCATTTGATCTTAGATTTTGGCATTTTTCTCCTCCTTCTTTGAAGATGATGGTTTATTAAAAACATTCCTTTCCATCTTAAGGGAAAAGAATGGCGATGACAAGGCAACAAGATTCATTGGCCAACACATTAACAATCCCAGAAAAATCCATAATATATTAAATACCACTTCTTGGAAATTATCCCTCTCCCCAAGGGCTGTCAAGCATTTTTTCAGGAATGCCCCAATTCAACCCCCACCTTGCCCATCTCTTTCTGTACCTCCATCACTGCGGAATACCACAATCCAACGCTGGGGCTTTGTGGATAAGGTCTTTGATTCGCCTTATCGTATTACTCCTTTTTCCGGCCCCTGCAGCGTCTCCGTCAACAAAAGGGCGGCCACCAGGGAACTTAAGGCCCCTGCCAGAGCAAAGAGAAATATCATCCCATAGCCATCCACCGGAACAGCTCCCTCAGCAGCGCTTCCAAAAGAGATAATGGCCCCCATGGCGATCTGGAACAGCGCACCGCCGAAAAAAGGAAAGAGGTTGACCATGCCGACTGCGGTGCCGGCAATGGTCAAGGGAAAAAGTTCCTTGGACACGGCGGCCGCCACCGCCCCGGTTGCGCCGGAAAGGGTCAAACAAAAGAAGAGCACGTACAGCAGTGGCAGAGGTAGGCCGCTGGGCCACTGGAAAAAGATACAGCATACGGTGATGAGGAGCAGGCTGCATCCCATAAGGACCGGTTTGCGACCAAGCCGATTTGCCAGAGCACTCAACACGGGACTGCCCACGATGAGAGCCACAGCAAACATAGATAGGACGCCACCGGCTGCGGTCTTGCTCAAGCCGTATACCTGTATCAGATAGGGGCCACCCCATAACCCACCTAAAGCAAAAGAGAGGCCGGGTGCAAAGAAAGACCAGATCGATATGGGCCAAAAGCGCCGCGCAGTGGCTACCTGATTCAGTCCTTCCAGCAGGCCGATACACGTTTCAGAGTGACCGGGCGAGGTGGGCCGCAACGGGGGCCAGCCTTTCTCCTCTGGTCGGTTGCGCACCCGGGCGTAAACCAGAACTGCCATGACAAGGGTGACCATGCCAACCGCCACCAAGCTCATTCGCCATCCGAGGCGATTGCTCAGCCAGGCCAGAGGGACACTGGAAGAAAGGGCGCCCACCCCACCCATGGCCATAAAGATCCCGCCCATGATAACAAACCTGCGCGGGCAGAACCATTCGGCAAGGAGTTTATAGTTGCACACGAACAGGGTAGCAACGCCTGTGCCGACCATTACGCGGCCTATGATTGCAAGCCCAAGGTTCGGGGCCAGGCCCATCAAGACCGAGCCGCCGGAAGCCAAAAGAAAAAAGGTCGAGACCGTCTTGCGGGGCCCCCAGGAGTCAGCCAGCAGCCCGGTGGGCAGTTGCATAATGGCATAGGGGTAAAAATAGGCCGAGCCGAAGACCCCCAAAAGGGTGCTGCTTACCTCAAAGTCAGCCTGCATGTCCAGAGCGATAACCGCCGGGCAAAGGCGGTGAAAGAAGACAAGGATATAACTTAAGAAAATTATCAGGCAGATCTGGTAACGATAGCGCTTTGCCTTCAGGATGTCGGGGTTGACTTCCAAAATGGTGGGTCCTCGTCTTTCTTCATACCGGTAAATGCTTCTCGCTTAGCCTTATTTGGCCAAGTGCTGCCAGTGGTTCCGCTTCACAGAGGCAAATTTGAGCATCCTATGGAAGCCGTTCGTTGATAGAATCCCTTCTTGTGTGAAGGCAGTATAGGAGAAAGGCGCCTGTGTGTCAATTGAGGAGCTCCAGCAAGATACGCCATTTGGGCTTTATGCGGAAATCGGAAAATCTATGGGAAACATTAATGAATAAAGACCCAGGATTTAGCAGCGGCTTTGGATTGTACCTGGTGTCCCAAATCTGTAGGGAGGTCTTTCTGGAAGACTTCCTGCATTGAGCTGAGTGGCTTCAAATCCCCAGTTGCTCCCTCTTCTTTGGGTCTGGGCCGCCGGAGGCATCCCATCCCCGGCAGCGGTAGTATTGTTCCAGCATTCGGTCCAGTGGAGGAAGATTCCCCTTGGATGGACCATCTGGTCCAAGTGGGCCATGCAATCATTATAAAATATGAGGGCATGAATCCAAATGTCTTCCTCTCAAGAAATCTTCTCTAAAGAAAAACTGACAGCGACCGACTGAAACTACTGAAAAAACGGGAGCAAAACTAGAAGGAGGTTAGAAGTCCTTTTCGAGGTAATCCTCCAGCTTGATCCGTTCCATCACTTCCCGGGGGACCTGATTGATGGGGGCAAACTGATCCAGGTTCGGTTTGGCTGTGGCGTCGATCCCCATCTTATCCGTTACTCCCACGGGTTCGGCTGAGGGATCGAGGGAGGAGCCACGAACTCGTGGAACGATGAAGATATCCCGTTCCGCCTGAACCCTAGTCGCTATGGCCCACAATACGTGCTGAAGGTTGTTGATATCTATATCGGGATCCACGACAATAGCGTGTTTGAGATAAAGATCAGCATTAAAAGCCGACAGCATGGCTAAACGGGCCTGCCCCTCATATTTCTTTTTCATGGAGATTATCAAAGTAAATGGCGCGGGCACACGGACGGCTCACACCTCTGGGACTGCCGATTGGACCGCACGCAGATAGTTGGCTTCCATGGGGATTGTTGCCATAATAAGGTGCTCCCTGCTCTGGCCGCCGCATATATCCTGGTAGATTGGATTGTGTCGA
>JAUUVE010000319.1 GCA_030589715.1 Desulfobacteraceae bacterium
GAGTTCCTATCACAGACCCCTTTCTTAGGAGGTGATTATGGGAGACGTATTTCCGAAATTTAAGGCTGCTGCGGTTCAGGCCGCGCCCGTGTTTTTGGACCGAGAAGCGAGCATTGAGAAAGCTTGTTCATTAATCGAGACGGCAGGAGAAAATGGAGCCGACTTAATCGTGTTGCCAGAGGTGTTCATCCCGGGTGGACCCTATTGGGCCTGGTATATGAACATGCGAGAAGGGATCAAATTTTCCGCGGAACTCTTTCAGAATTCGGTCGACGTTCCAGGAGACGGTACGGCCAGGATTGGTGAGATGGCAAAGAAATGCGGCAGCCACGTGGTCATTGGCGTGAATGAGCGGGACAACAAAAGCATCTACAATACCCTCCTCTTCTTCGACAGAGAGGGGAATCTTTTCGGAAAACACCGAAAATTGAAGCCCACAGGATCTGAGAAACTGGTCTGGGGAGAGGGGGACGGCAGTACCCACAGGGTTTATGAAACAGACATCGGGCGAATGGGCGGCCTGATTTGCGGAGAGCACACCATGGCCCTCCCTGGGTACACCCTGGCAGCCATGGGAGAGCAGGTGCATATTGCCTCATGGGTGGGCTTTGCCGTTGCGGATATATCACTGTCAGAGGTCTGTTCAAGATATCATGCCATTGCCTATAATACCTTTGTGGTCTGCAGCCAATCCGTGGTTGATGAGAGCGTTGGCAGGAGGCTTGGCATCGATACGATCAAACCTGGAGGGGCATGGAGCAGTATTATTGAGGCGGGCTCAGGGCGCGTCATGGCCGGTCCCCTGGCACCTGATGAAGAGGGCATTATCTATGCTGACATTGACCTGAATGATGCGACCCGTCACTATTTCTTGCATGAGACGACCGGGCACTACTGGCCAAAACAGTTTCGGGTCTACTTTGATTCCCGTGAAATGAAACCCCTTAACATTAATCAAACGTTGGAAGGGAAGGATCGGCCGGATGATGAGGCGCCGGCCCAGAAGGGTCTCCCAGAGGATTCCGGAAAGGTTCTATAAGGACTTTCATCAGAGCGTGTCTACGGGAACAGAAGAATAGAGGTTTTCCTTAAGCTGACCATAGTACGGCTATCCGCACCGCCGGCTCCCCGTTATTCACGGTGGCAAATGCCATGGACTGAATTTTCATGCTTCCCCTTGTGTTCACAGCAGACTATGCCCGCCCGGAACGCCCACGGGCACGGCAATCCCCCGGACCGCAACATGATGTGCCCATTTTACCCTTGACACACGCGGAACTCCCTATACTCCACCCCACTGAAAGCGAGTTCTTATCACACGAAGAGTGGAACCGGGTAATGGAGGTTAATGTTGGAGGTCCATTTCATTGTACCAAGGCAGTTTTCCCTTACATGAAGGATAAAGGGGGCAAGATCATCAATATCTCCTCAACGACTATTTTTGAAGGCGTACCGGGTTTGGGGGTACCTCACTATATCACTTCAAAAGGAGCGGTAATGGCATTCACCCGTGCTATGGCCAGGACCTTGGGAGACAATAATATCAATGTCAATTCAATAGCCCCCGGCTTCACCCATTCTCCCGGCGGCGACAAGTACGACAAAAGGAATAATGCAACACCTGTAGAAGAAATGCTGATCCAACGAAAATGTATCAAAAGAGAACAAGTGCCGGAGGATCTTGTAGGAACAGCGATATTTTTAGCCAGTGATGAAAGTAACTCTATTACCGGGCAACTAATTATCAACGATCTTGGAGTTAACTTTCAATAAAAGGTCGTCTCTTACCCGAACCCTTATAATGGAGGTGAACCAAATGATCATTGATGTATACAACCACATCCTGCCGAAGAAATATAAGGAGACGCTGGAGAAAAAGGTTACCGGCCGTGAATCAAGCCTCCCTTCGTCCAATTGGGCCAAGACCTATCCCACTTTAATAGACCTGGAGGCCCGTTTTCGGATCATGGACGCCTTCGATGAATACATTCAGGTGATAACCATTGCCTCTCCGCCGACCTACAGCATTGCCGACCCCCCTCTTGCCATTAAGTTGTGCCGGATCGCCAATGATGAACTGGCCGAGCTGGTCCACCGGTATCCGGATCGATTCGCGGCCGGCATCGCGACGTTGCCCATGAATGACCCGGAGGCTGCCGTGGCTGAGGCCGTGAGGGCTATTAAGGATCTTCGCCTCCGGGGCGTGGAGATCTATACGGATATCTGCGGTAAGGCACCGGACGCACCGGAGTTCATGCCCCTCTATGAAAAAATGGAAGAGCTCGGACGCCCTGTTTTTATCCATCCGCGGGGACTGATGAGCACACCGGACTTCGAAGACGAGGAGTTTTCCAAGTATCGTCTCTGGACGAAACTGGGCTGGCCCTATGCCAGCGCCATGGCCCTGTGCCGACTGGTCTACAGCGGCGTCATGGAACGCTTTCCCGGCCTGAAGATCGTGACCCACCACTGTGGGGGAATGATTCCCTATGTGGCCGGAAGACTGGACTGGGCCGATGATGTGAACGAAATGCTCATGGGGCAGCGAGATATCGATTTAAAGGAGCACGCACTGGAATATTTCCGCCGAATCTTCTACGACACGGCCGTGAGCGGTAACACGGGGGCGCTTCAGTGCGCGCGGGCTTTTGCCGGCTTAGACCAAATGGTCTTTGGGACTGATCTGCCCTTTGGAAATCAGCTAGGCCGGAGGCTCATCCGTCAATCCATAGAAGCGGTGGAACGCATGGGTCTGAATGATGAGGAGAAGCGGAAGATCTACCAAGACAACGCCATCAAGCTTTTGCGGCTACCGCTGGGTTTTCCGGTGTGGTAGTTTGAGGTGTTCTTGAGCAAAATGGGACAGGTTGGCATGATCACGCCTCCTGTGGGGATAAACGTTTTCGTCATTGCGGGCGTGGCCAAGGATTTACCTCTTCAAACGATATTTAGGGGAGTCATTCCTTTTGTCCTTGCCATGCTCATATGCGTGGCTATCCTGATGGCGTTCCCCCAAATCACTCTTTTCCTGCCGCAGTTAATGGGGGGATGATGTCATGTGACTTTTTGCAGTGAGAACAGGAGAAGAAACGTGATTCTGCTGTGGGTTCAATGGAGACTGTTGGGTAAACAATCATCCTATTGTGATGAACAGGAATATTGCTAAAGGGGTTTGGCTGATAAAAATCCTTGTCAGGAGAAGCGAGTTTAAAATTGGTCTGTTCATACTATATGGGTTACTTGGTACCGTCGTTCCCGACTCATTTCCATCGTAACAGCATTTTCGTTTTGGAGGAGACATGGAACTGGAGAAGCTCAAGAAAAAGGTGGATCCTAAAATCACCGCCCTCGTAGTTATTGATATGCAAAGAGATTACTGCTGTGACGGAGGAATCCTCGACAAGTTGGGATTCGATCTGGAGAAACCAAAAGAACTGGTTCCTCGCCTGACAGAATTCGTCTCGGAGGCAAGGAAGGTACTATCCTGTATCATTCATTTGAAAATGACCCTTTTGCCATTCCTTCGTTCCCCTGCGATGGTTGAGCATTACGGGCGTGCAGGCTTGGAAAGAAAGTTCGACCCTTCTTTGTCTGAATTCCATGGCGTAA
>JAUUVE010000409.1 GCA_030589715.1 Desulfobacteraceae bacterium
CACATGTGCTATGTCTCCCGGGTTGGTGCCACCCTGATCACCTGTGGAAATCTGCCGATTTGTGATTATGAGGGCGAACCCAGGTGTATCGTCATGTGGGGCTGCAACCCCCAATGGACCAATCCGGACGAATACAAGGGAGAAGGCTTTTGGCGAGCTTACAAAAAAGGGAGCAAGCTGATTGTCATAGATCCTCGCAAGGGGTTCCTTGCAAAAAGGGCGGACCTTTGGCTTCAACTCCGTCCCGGGACGGATGCGGCCCTGGCCATGGGTTTTCTCAACGTGATCATTGAAGAGGATCTTTATGACAAGGAATTTGTCGATAAATACGTCAACGGTTGGGATGGTTTCGTGGAAAGGGTCAGGGAGTATCCCCTTGAGAGGGTGGAAGAGATTACATGGGTAAGACAGGACCTGATCCGAAAGGCGGCGAGGATGTATGCTACCACAAAGCCTGCGTGTATCAACTGGGGCGTGCCTACGGAACAGACCCTGAACTGTACGGACTGCACCCGTATTCTCACAGGCCTTATGGCCGCAACAGGCAACCTGGACGTACCGGGAGGAAATGCCTTTTTTGTGCCGCCGCCGGTACGCACGGTCTCCCAGTTCTCTCGGCACAGGGATCTCTCCAAAGAGCAGTGGAAAAAGCGTCTGGGTGGCGATCAGTATAAACTCGCCTCCAGGGTGGCCATGATCACTCCCAAGGTGGCATGGGATGCCATCCTGACCGGCAAACCCTATCCCCTGAGGGCGGGCCTCTTGTGCGGCACCAATCCCGTGTCCACAAGGGCCAATGCCAGGGAGGTCCGAGAGGCCTTAAAGAAGCTTGATTTCCTTGTGGTGATTGATTTCTTTCTCACCCCGACGGCGGAACTGGCCGACATCTTTCTCCCTTCCGGGACATGGCTTGAGCAGAACCATGTGGCGGACAACTGGAAGCGACACGGGTATGTGCTGGCCAGGCAAAAGGTGGTGGAGATCGGGGAATGCTGGCAGGACCACAAGATCTTTCGAGAGCTGGGCAAAAAAATGGGACAGGAAGGATGGTGGGACACGGTGGAGGACGACCTCGTCTACCTGCTTGAACCCGCGGGTCTAACCTGGGAGGAGTTCAAAGAAAAGAGGTATCTGAAAGGAGAACAGGTCTATTATAAATACAAGGAAAAGGGTTTTTCTACCCCCACGGGAAAAGTGGAACTCTACTCTCCCATTCTGGAAAAATGGGGTCATGATCCCCTTCCCAAATACACGGAAATTCCGGAAAGCCCGGTCTCCAGACCGGACCTTCTTGAGGACTACCCCTATATTCTCAACGCGGGGCTGCGGACCCCCACTTTTTTCCATTCTGCAAACCGCATGATTCCGTGGCTGAGGGAGATCAGACCCGATCCCATTGTGGAGATCCACCCTGAGACGGCCAAAAAACATGGGATCGAAGAGGGCGATTGGGTCTTTATCGAGTCACCAAGAGGCCGCGCAAAAGAGCGTGCCAAGCTAAACCATGGGATTGATCCTCGGGTCATTGTGGCCGAACATGGGTGGTGGTTTCCCGAAATAAATGACCCTGGCCACGGGTGGGATATTTCCAATATCAATTTGCTAACGGACAATTCCCATGAATCTATGGACCCTGTCATGGGAGCCACCAATCTGAGGGTCCTTTTGTGCAATATATCACCCTGCGAGGACCAATAGGAGGGGAAACAAGATGAAAAAAGTCTCTTTGATGTTTTATAAGAGGGATTGCATGGGCTGCCATGCCTGTGAGATTGCGTGCAAGCAGGAACACGGGCTCGGTGTGGGGCCGAGGCTGGTCAGGGTGGTTGAGAGGGCCCCCACCTTTATCCCTATTTACTGTCATCATTGCGCCAAAGCCCCCTGTAAGGAAGCCTGTCCGGAGGAGGCCATATCAAGGGATGAACGTGGAATCGTGCTCATCGACAATGAACGCTGTATTGGCTGTAAGGAATGCATGGAGGCCTGTCCTTTCGGGGCCATGCAATTTGATGATGACCAGGAGGTTGCCGTGAAGTGTGACCTCTGCCATGAAAGGCTTGAAAACAACGAAGCGCCTGCCTGCAGCAAGACCTGCCCAACAGGATGCATCTTTTGGGGGGACACAAAAACGCTATCGGAAAGAATCGAAAAAGAGGTTACGTGAACTTGGCCGCCGAGCTACGAAGGGCGGGCAGAGGGACGTTCATCGGTAATTCAATAACTTTGGGGCGTTCCGTTACTTATTTACCGATGAAAGTCCCTCAGGGGCGCCACAAGCTTTTGTTTGACAGCCAGCACATTCTATCATATCAATCTCCAAATCTCTCGATTATTCTGTCCTGAATTTGAAGATTCCAGATGATCGGATGATTCATCGGCCGAGGGACCTTTACATCTGAGTATAGTCAATAATGAGCAAAATGACCTCAAAGGAGCGTGTCCTTAGCGTACTTCAGGGCCAGATACCGGATCGGGTGCCGACGCTGACATTTGGAATTGATCCAAAGTTCATCAAAATCTTTGGGCAGGGAAGCGTTGAAAAGACCTTCGAGGTCTTTGGTCTAGATGTATATCATATCTACTCACAGAACTGGTGCCAGGGCATGCCACTGGCCGCGGGCTTGAGACAGGAGATTCCGCCGGACATGCAGACCGCGGGGGGCACCTTTGCAGGATGGCATGGTGTGGATGAATTCGGACGGGCATGGAAAAGAGGGTCCTGCATTGGTGGCGTTATCAGGACC
>JAUUVE010000009.1 GCA_030589715.1 Desulfobacteraceae bacterium
GAACAATTCACATTTTGTGCAGTCTTGGATTGAATCAATTGTCATCACCGAGAGTGATACAATAGCATTTTTCGTAAATTTGGGATGTATGCCACCCAGATTTTAAAGGAGGATCAGATGAACATCCTGGACGAGGAGTTCGCCGAATTTCAAAAACTTCCAACAGAGGAAAGAATAGGGTGTTTTGAGAAAAATGGTCGCCTTTTTGACATGATAAGATCGCAGCAACTGAATCGCGAAATCATAGACGATATCTATAGGATAACAAACCACCTTCGACGCATATCAAAGAGCAAACCCGGCTCAGTTTTTATGCAAAATATCCTCTGCCACAAACGCGCCATGCTCTGGTTCACCCAGCCTTCGTCCAGGACTTTCCTGTCTTTTGAGAGTGCCTGTCACATGTTAGGGATAAAAACATCGGAAATCCGTGATGCCAGGGTTTCGTCAGAGGTCAAGGGTGAAAGCTATGATGACAGTTTACGCACCTTTTCATCCTATACCGATCTGATCATTATGAGGCATAAGGGGGAGAACATTGCCGAACGTGCTGCCTGGCTGCTAAATACTCGTACCAATCGGCAGGTCCCGGTTATAAACGGCGGCTCAGGGAGCGATCAGCACCCCACGCAGGCGATACTTGATGTGTATACCCTGCAAAGATCTTTTGAAAAACAGGGCGGACTCGATGGGAAAACCATATTGATGTGCGGGGATCTCAAAAGGGGAAGAACAGCAAGGTCCTTAAGCTACTTAATGAAGAATTTTGAAGACATCAAGATCATCTACGCAGCTCCCCAGGCCTTTCAAATGAAAGAGGATGTGTGCAGCTTTTTAGAGAGGCACAATATCCCTTATCTCCTTGAAACCGAAGCTCTTGAAAATGTACTCCCCGAAGCTGATGCGATTTACGTGACCAGGATTCAAGATGAGCACGACGCAATTGCGGATGAGTCAAGTAGAATTGATACCTCCAGGTTTAGACTCAGGCCCCTTGACATGTCTAAGGTAAAATCGACCGCGGTTATCATGCATCCATTCCCGCGAAGGGACGAAATTGATGTGGCCATAGATTCAGACCCAAGGGCCATGTACTGGCGACAGGAACGAAACGGTATGTGGACGAGGGCAGCCTTGATCGCTTACATATTTGACGTCCATGATGAAATACTGAATTATTGAAAGCGCTTTATGAAACGGCATTTCCCGGGTACCGCCCACCTCTCCAGGCCGTGATAATCTGACACTTCATGTTGATCCGCTCAGTCGCTGCTGATGAAGTGTTCGATCATATGAAACGCTTCATCGTCGGTGAACTGGCGGGGGGATGTTTGCAGAAATAGGCCGATGGCGCATGAAGTGCACCACCCTGACCACGGTCTATCCCCAGTCTTGCACATCGGATGGCATCAATGGCAACACCGGCCGAGTTGGGGAAGTCCTCCACCGAAAGGGGGAGTTCCAGGTTCATGGGCACGTCACCGAAGAGCCTACCTTCCATGCGAATAACACAGGCTTTGTTGTCTTTCTGCCAAGGCACATAATCACTGGGACCAATATGGATGTTTTCATCGCTCAAACGCCTGGCGGCTACGGCCTGAACAGCCTCTGTCTTGGATATTTTCTTGGAGGCAAGGCGACTGCGGCTGAGCATGTTGAGGAAATCGGTGTTGCCACCGGTATTGAGCTGATAAGTACCCTCCAGCTTGACGCCACGTTTCTTGAACAGATCGGTCAGCGTGCGGTGAATGATGGTTGCGCCCATCTGGGACTTGATGTCATCACCGATGACGGGGATTACTACCCGGTGAATATCTGCAACTCAGGAGACCAGTAGCCCATATACGAAACGGGCCACCTGTTCCGCCCCGTTAGGGCCTCTTCTCCGCATGCGGGAAAGGGCCAGGAGCTCTGAGAGACGTAATACCCAGGTGCCCTCTTGAAATTCCTTTTCTTCAATGGCAATGCCATTCATATGATCCTGGATATAGGCAGCCAAGATCTCTGATTCCTGAAAGTGAGGCCTCTTGATGTAACCAAACGGCACACCTCCATGATAGACCTCTGCAAGGGTGCTGTACCCCACCTTGCCCACCACCGCATCACTGGTATTTATCAGGTCAGGATGAAAAAATTCCGAGTGATGGGGCAAGAAGATCAGATTGTCAAGGATCTCCTTTGACTTGCTTCCACCCGGGATCACAAAATATGTATCCTCATGTATGGTAAGTTCTCTCAAGGAATCATTTTGTTCCGGTATACCTCCCATAGTAATCATCACAAGCCTGCTGACTGGAGGCACCCCTAATCGCTTCCGAATATCCCCAGGAGGGGACCTGACTCCCCGGCTGACAGGCAAGGTAACAAGGTCGGCCTTACTGCTGTGCCGGCAGATAGGTTCTGTTTGCACGTGATAGTTCGCCCCATCAAATAGGCTTCTCAGATAGACAATATGGCCCCTTAATCGGTTATCAGAGCTTAGGTACTCCTGATAGTCCCAGTCCCAGGTAAAATTTTCAACCAGTATAGAAGGCAGACCCGCCTCTTGAGCAACCGCTATTCCCATGGGGGAGATATCGCAGACAACAAGTTGACATCCGGATCTTCTTATCTCGTGTGCCAGCCCCCTTATGTGAGATGAATAGAATGGCAGAAAGTGGTTCAGTTGTTCGACCGTCTTTGCCAGGTCCGCATGCAAAGGGGTTTCTTGCACAAGCCCGATATCGGTCAGTAGGGAATGGTATTCAAAAGGCCCGGAAAGGGATTCTCTGAAAAACCAAGGAGGGACTTTGGTGAAGATCTCAAACTGGATCGACGGAGCGATCCTGTGCATGGCGGCCATGACACCTGAGGCCCTGGCCGCATGGCCAAAACCGTGAGGGGAAACGAAATAGGCAACTCGACGCTTTACTCTATTCACTCCAACCATGGATCTCTCTTCCTGAAACAGCCCTTGCTATCAACCACCGGTACTACATTCATCATCTGGCCTTGCCCATTGACTCTAAGGGGGCCATGGGTTAGATTCCGCCCAAGTCAACATTTTGGTACCACACTATGTTCCGTATCCATCAAGCAGCAATTCGCAAGCACCGCCTTTGATTGCGCCAAGAGAGGTTTAACATGGAAACCCAGTTTTTTCTCGTAGATAAGCTGATTTTGGTCTCCTATTTTCTGGCTGTTATACTTTTTGGATCCTATTTTCGCAAGAGGAGCAATACATCTGAGGGCTTTATGATCGCCCAGGGAAGGCTTCCCAGTTGGGCCGTTGGACTATCCATACTGGGTACCTTTGTAAGCAGCATAACCTTTCTCGCATACCCCGGTCAGGGATACAACTTCAACTGGGACGTATTTATGTTCTCTCTTACACTCCCAATCGCAGCAATTGTCGCCACCCTTTATTTCATACCACTCTACAGGACAAGAGTTAACGTCTCTGCCTACGAGTATTTGGAGCAGCGCTTTGGCGGATGGGCTCGTATCTATGGCAGCATCAGCTTCATGCTGGGTTCGTTGGCCCGAATAGGCATGATATTATTCCTGGTATCGCTGGTCTTACACCACCTCACTGGATGGTCTTATTCAACGATCATAATCGTAACGGGCATAGGGGTAATATTCTATACCGTGCTTGGGGGGATCGAGGCTGTGGTCTGGACAGATGTGATCCAGGTGATAATCCTCTTTGGTGGTGCGATTATCTCCATAATCATCCTGTGCTTGGGAATGCCGGAGGGTCCGGGACAGATATTTGCCATTGCCTCAGAACACCATAAGTTCTCCCTCGGAAGCTGGAAGCTTGACCTGGTGGCGCCCACAGCCTGGGTAGTGGTTTTGTACGGCATAGTGGAAAACCTCAGGAACTTCGGGGTTGACCAAAACTATGTGCAACGCTACCAGACAACACCCTCTATCAAAGACGCTTCTCGCTCGGTGTGGATGGCAGCCCTCGCCTATATCCCCATATCTGCAGTTTTCCTCTTTATTGGTACGGCCCTCTATGCCTATTACTCGGTCCACCCAGCAGAGCTCCCCGCTCATCTACAGGGAGAACTGATGGGGGATAAGATATTCCCCTTCTTTATCGCAACTCAGTTCCCTCCAGGACTCCGCGGATTGCTCATTGCGGCCATATTTGCTGCTGCCATGAGCAGCATCGATTCATCCCTCAATTGCGTCTACCCTCACATTACTCGACTTCTACAAGAAGTATGTGAACAAGGATGCCGACGACAGACGAAGCATCAAGATGCTTAGAATCTATACGGTGATTTTGGGCATTCTAGGCACCATCACCGGTTTGGCAATGACCCAGGTCCAGACCGCACTTGAAACAGGTTGGCAGCTTGCGGGCATAGCCGGAGGTGGAGTAATAGGTCTATTCCTCCTGGGCCTATCTTTCCGGTGGGTAAGGCGTTGGCAGGCAATCGTTGCAGTCATTGCCAGCGTGATAAGTATTGCCTGGGCAACCTTCGCACGCCACCTGCCCGAAGGCTGGGAGTGGATCGAGTGTGCCTGGCATACCAGAATGATCGGTGTGATCGGCACCATCACCCTGTTGGTCGTCGGTTTCGGCCTTGGCCTCCTTGTGATCACCGGGGAAAGGGAGCAAAAGGAAAAGAGAGGTTAGCCCCTTACAAACTGATTTGCACTCAAAATAGTCACAATTTCTTCCTCTAAGAAGAGCTTTGCAGACCACTAATTGGGGGATTTAGCCCCCAGTGAAATAAAAGCAAAAACGGATTTCACCCCAGTACCATCTTGCGAGCTCCCCTTTGCTGCCTCTTTCTTGAATAGATCCAATTGTTCGAGCCTATCTCTTCCTGTCACAAGGTTTGAAACCCTTACATATCCCCCTTGCTCATAGATCACTTGATTTTGCCAATGAGTAGCTCACCGTCCCTTATGATCACGTCCAGTTCCACCTGGTCGGGCAGGCCAAAGACCTCGCCTTCATCGTCGAATTCATTGACCCGGAGTACTTCCACATGAAAACGATCCTCAAAAGCCCCTTGAGAGCACTCCTGAACGCCCCCTCGGTCCGGAGCCCCCATGGGGCGCCCATCTTTTCTCCCTTGCCTCTCGGTCTTTTCTTAGTTCATCTATCATGAGGTCAATTCTGTTCTCGGTCTCGACCTTGCCTGCAAAGTGTTTGCGGGATAGATCAAGGATAAGGCGCTGAACTGCAGGATCTGTTTTCATAACCTGGGGCAATTCTTTAAGGATAATTTCCCTTATTTGTTCCGTTTTCATGTTTTCTCTCCTTGTGGTCGGAGTGAGGTCAGTTATTGGTTATTTGTTATTAATGGTTAATGGTCGAAGGTCAGAGGTCGAATTCGGCAAGCCACCAAGTTCCCCTTCTCTTGCCACAAATATCCGGGTAGATGTCACACGGGCGGGAACCTTTCCTGACTGCGTCTTTTCCCGATCTCCCGGGCCCAAGCAAAGGGAGAATGACTAAAGACTATGTTTTTCGTTCCGAAAATAGCCGTTTTTCCTTCGGGCCCCCTCGTGCGTGCACATCTTGTTCCAACTTAAGACCAATGTGTAATAATTCTACCGACTTAAACAATCGATATTATAAATAAAGTGCCCATTGATTATCAAAACGATATTCGATCAGCAGGAATACCCGTCGCCGTAAGTTTGTATTGCCGCATAAGATAAAGGATTTGAAAGAGCGGGATTTAAAAGAGATTGAAAAGCCGAATTTCATTTTGTTACATTAAGATCTTCTTAAATGTTATTCTCCTTAGGGTGTGACGGGTATCAGTTGGCGGGAGTGACAAATAACATAGCGACTTTATGGTAGCTGCCGGAGTGAAGAAATTAGCCATCTTTTTTGTATGTCTTTTCTGCATGGTTTTCTTGTTGAACTGCGACGCAGAAACACCTGACTCTGAACTATACGCCCTTAAGCCTCCACCGCCGGAACCCAACTCTCCACACGAGTTTTACATACCAAAAGACTTGGAGGATTGCTCTGTTGAACTGAAGAAGATGCTCCCACCTGATTTGTTAAATGACATCAGGAATAGGCCTTTGGACGATGTGCTTAAGAAATACCACCTCAATTTAGGCATGTGGCTGAGGAACAACTGGGGTCTTTGGAGCGGATCTCGCCTGGCCGATTATTTTAAGCAAAAGGGTTCAAACATCCTGACGGAATGATCCACACCATCCTCGTTTCATTCTGGTGGCATCTGAACCCTCAACGTTCCAGCTCGAACGAGCAGCACACTTATCATCAAGGTGTTGACTATGCCTGAAAAAGGCGACCGCACCCATAAACAGCCGACTTGAACTCAGGAACAGGAACCGAACAAAACTTTCCGGCACCAAAACTGAGATATAGCAAGCGGGTGCTGTCCCTCATCTCAATATCTTGCGATCCAGGGTCCGGTATTGAATTGCCTCTGCCACGTGGGGGGACTTAATATCGGGACTCTGTTCGAGATCGGCAATGGTCCGGGCAATCTTGAGAATGCGGGCATGTGCCCTTGCACTGAGGCCGAATTTCTCCATGGCCTTTTCCAGCAATGTGCTTGATTCAGAATCAATCTTGCAAAACTCTTTGATCCGGCGGTTGTTCATGGCGGCGTTCGAATGAGGACCTCTCGCTTCGAATCTCTTTGCCTGAATCTCTCTTGCCCTGGTAACCCTTTCTGCAATCTCCGCTGAAGTGGCCCCTTCGCGGACAGAGGATAGATCTTTATAGGGGACCGACGGCACCTCCAAATGGATGTCTATCCTGTCCATGAGCGGACCAGATATCTTGGATCGATACCTCTGGACCTGCCGAAATGAGCAGGTACACTCACGCTTGGGATGCCCCAAGAAACCGCACGGACAGGGGTTCATGGCTGCCACCAGCATAAAATCGGCCGGATAGGTGACCGTTGAATTGGCCCGGGAAATGGTCACATGCCCGTCCTCCATGGGTTGTCTCAGGACCTCCAGGACGTTCTTCCTGAACTCGGGCAATTCATCCAGAAAGAGGACTCCATTGTGAGTCAGGCTTACCTGACCAGGCTTGGGGGTCTGCCCGCCCCCAATCAGACCTGCATCTGAGATCGTATGGTGGGGTGATCGAAAGGGGCGTATGGTGATCAGGCTATGCCCTTTGGGCATAAGTCCCATCACGCTGTAAACCTTGGATGTCTCCAGGGCTTCATTGAAACTAAGCCTGGGGAGGATCGTGGGGAGGCGTCTCGCCAGCATGGTCTTGCCCGAACCTGGCGGGCCGATCATGATGAGATTGTGACCTCCCGCGGCTGCGATCTCCAAGGCCCTTTTAGCGTTTTCTTGGCCACGGACCTCCTTGAAATCCACCTCCGCCTCCCGTGCCTGAAAGAGCTTATTGATTTCCACCTTAAAGGGACTTATCTTTGATACACCCATGAGGGCGTCGATAGTCTGGAATAGGGTATCAACTGGATAAATATCCACACCTTCCACTACGCCTGCTTCCGGGGCGTTCTCTGCGGGGAGGAAAATACCTTTAATGCCCAATTCCTTTGCAGTAATGGCCATAGGAAGGGCGCCCTTGATAGCCCTCAAAAGCCCGTCCAATGCCAACTCGCCCAGGAAGAGGTAGTTGGAAAGAGAATGCCTGTGCAGGAGTTGCGTGGCCGCAAGGATGCCAATGGCAATGGGAAGATCAAATGCCGAGCCTTCCTTCTTGATATCTGCAGGGGCCAGGTTTACCGTGATCCGGTCCGAAGGGAAATGATAACCGGTATTCTTGATAGCGGCTTTGACCCTATCTTTGCTCTCCCGAACTGCCCCCTCAGGTAGACCCACTGTGGCAAATGAAGGGAGTCCTTGGGAGATATCGACTTCGACATCCACTATATAGGCATCGATACCCATTACAGCGCTGCTAAGTACTTTGGCTAACATTGTTCTCAGGGCCTTGAAGAGTTTTATTTATGAAGGCTTAATTTCTCCTTTACACCTAGCACATAAAATTGTATAAAGTAAAGTTTATTTAATTCGGAATCGAACCCATCCTTCCTAGCCCTTGGCCTAAGGGTCTGCTTGGAGAGGAGGGGCGGTTCTGTATACAACCAAATGATCGAACAGGAGATTGTTATGGCACGGATAACGATTGAAGACTGCCTCAAGAACGTGGACAATCGATTTCGATTGATCCACTTGGCCGCCAAACGGGTCCGTCAATTGAAAAAAGGGGCAGAACCTCTATTTGTCTGCAAGAATAAAGATGTTGTGGTATCCCTTAGGGAGATTGCTGCCGGCAAAGTCTTTACGGTTGAAAGCGAAGATGAGGATCAGTTGATCGAAGAAAAGGCCAATTCGATTCCAATAGAGGTTCCGGGGGAAACCGGCGAAGATTCGCAAGGAGAAGCAAAGGAGGCCCAGGACGAGGCGCCCGAGTAAGGACGCCCTAAGGAATTGACCATGTATAAGAGAGATTACTACGAGGTCTTAAACGTCTCTCGGGATGCAGACGGGGAAGAGATCAAGAGGTCATACAGAAAACTGGCCATGGAGCATCATCCCGACAGGAACCCTGGGGACACAGAGGCCGAGGAGACATTTAAGGAGGCCGCCGAGGCCTATGAGGTCCTGAGAGATAGCCAAAAGCGAGAGATTTACGATCGCTTTGGTCATCAAGGCCTTGAGGGAAGAGGGTTTACAGGCTTTAGTGGCTTTGAGGACATCTTTTCCAGTTTCGGAGATATTTTTGAGGATTTTTTTGGATTTGGTACCGGCAGGGGGCAGAGGACCAGGGCCAAACAGGGAAAAAGCCTGAGGTACGATCTGGAGCTGACCTTGGAAGAGGCCTTTCTTGGGAAAGAAGAAGAAATCGCTTTTCATAAACTGGAGGTCTGCCAGACATGCACTGGATCGGGTGCACCCCCGGGGAGTGAACCGCAGATATGTGCCGTCTGTCGAGGTAGTGGTCAGGTCGTTCGATCCCAGGGATTCTTTCAAATCAGTACGACCTGTTCGGTTTGCCATGGTCAAGGAGAGATCATCGGCGAGCCTTGCAAAGATTGTAGGGGCGGTGGTAAGATTAGGGTTGAAAAGAGCATCAATGTCAAGATCCCACCGGGTGTTGATACCGGCTCCCAACTCAGATTACGCAGTGAAGGGGAGCCAGGGGAAAATGGAGGGCCGCCCGGTGATCTTTTCGTGGTCATCCACGTCAAAGACCATGAGCTTTTCGCCAGAGAAGAGGATAATCTCATATGCCAGATTCCTGTCTCATTTGTCCAGGCAGCCTTAGGGGATACAATAGTAATCCCTGTCCTGGGTGAGGGAGGTAGCTATGAATTGGAGATCCCGCAGGGGACACAACCAGGTGAGGTCATCAGGGTCCCTGGGAAAGGAATGGCCAGCCTCAGGCGGCATCGTCGAAGAGGAGACCTTTACGTAAAGGTCATCGTCAAAGTTCCGGAAAAGCTGAACCAGCGACAAAGAGAACTACTGGAGGCCTTTGCCGAGGCAGAGGGATTGGCCCTATCGGGCAAGAGGAAAAAGGTAAAGGACTTCTTAAAAAAAATGACGCAGTAGCGTAAAGATCGCAGGCCCTGGCCGGTGGACGCTCCGGCTTTGACAGGTGCGAATGGAAACGGAAATTCCTTTACATTGTCTTCAAACAGTGATAATGGAACCCATTTGATTTCAGAAATGGAGCCTGGGAGTCATGTTAAATAAGAAAAGGCAAAAATACTTTAGAGAATTACTTACCCAGAGGCTGACCGATCTCCTGGATGAAGCAAATAGGACCCTAAGCGGCATGACCGACCACCGAGAGAATTTTCCTGATCCCACCGACAGGGCGACCTTGGAATCGGATAGGAACTTTACGCTTAGGATTAGGGACAGGGAAAGGAGATTGATCGGAAAGATCAAAGAGGCCCTGGAGAGGCTTGACAATGGAACCTTCGGGATCTGTGAGGAATGCGAAGGGGGGATCTCAGAGGAAAGGTTAATGGCCCGGCCCGTGACCACACTCTGTATTAAATGTAAGAAAGAGCAGGAAAAGGAAGAAAGACTGAAAGGCCAATAGCTACTATTTCCCGATTCCATTTGACAAGCCGGCGCAGACTTAATGCCCGGCTTTTTTTCTTTTTTGAACTAACTTCTTAAGATTTTTCGCCGGTATGGTATGATTGAGCCCCCCTTGAACTGAAGAGGACCAAATCCGGGCCCAGAGGACCCGGCTTTGGTTATCCCCAGAGGGGATATAGTTTCTTGGAAGTTCAATGGTTTATGGAGTAATGGAGTACTGGAGTGATGGGCTACTAGGAGAACAGCCTGATCACGGATTGAACCATCAGACAGGGATGGTTCCAGCAAAACCTTGCAACCGTTTGTTTCTTTCTCAATACTCCAGTCCTCCATTACTCCAATACTCCTAAATGCAAAACTCTAAGGCAGAGACATCTGTCTTTGACTTGGTCCAGAGAATCAGGTTTTCCATGTTGGAATAAGGGATGAGTTCGGCTATGGGGAAAAAAGGGAATACGAAACAGAGAAAGAAGGGGCGCCCAGAGCGGGTTCACGAGGACGTCATCACCACCCATATCAATGCCGACTTCGATGCATTGGCATCCATGATAGCTGCCAGCAAACTTTATCCTGAGGCTGCCCTTGTTTTTCCGGGATCGCAGGAGAAAAATCTCAGGAACTTCTTCCTTCATTCTACCTCATATATCTTTAACTTCATCAAGACAAAAAAGATTGATTTTGATCAGATAAAGAGGCTGATCCTCGTTGATACCCGACAAAAGAGCCGAATAGGCAAATTTGCCCAACTCCTGGACAAAAAGGAGGTCGAGATCCATATCTACGACCACCACCCCGAATCCGATGACGATGCCCGAGGCCACATAGAGGTCATCCGTAAGATCGGATCCACTACGGCCCTGCTCACCAGCCTTATCCGAGAAAAAGGCATCTCCATATCTCCTGATGAAGCAACCGTCATGTGCTTGGGGATCCACGAAGATACAGGCTCCTTTACCTTTTCCTCCACAAAAGCGGAAGACTATCAAGCGGCCGCATGGCTGACGGAGCAGGGGGCAAACCATAATATCATCGCCGACATGCTTACAAGGGAGCTTACCGCAGAGCAGGTTTGGCTCCTGAATGATCTTACTCAGGCCGCCACAACCAGGGTCATAGCTGGTGTAGAGATAGTCATAACCAAGGTCGTAAGGGACGAATATGTGGGGGATTTTGCGGTACTTGTTCACAAATTTATGGAAATGGAGAACCTGAATGTGGTCTTTGCCATGGCCCAGATGGAGGATCGGATCTATCTAGTGGCGCGAAGCCGCATCGAAGAGGTGAACGCGGCAGAAATAGCACTTGCCCTAGGTGGAGGGGGGCATCCCCAGGCTGCATCAGCCACCATCAAGAACAAGACCCTTACCCAGGTAGATAGATCCTTGCAAGCCCTCTTGAGAAGCAGAATCAATCCTACTAAAAGGGCCAAGGATATGATGTCCTCACCGGTGATCCATATCTCTCCCGAGGACACCCTCAAGAAGGCCACAGCTTTGATGACCAGGTACAACATCAATGTGCTGCTGGTCATGGATGAGGAGGATATCTTGAGGGGCTATATTACAAGACAAATTGTTGAAAAGGCGGTCTTTTTTGGCCTTGAAGACGTCAAAGTAAACGACTACATGAATATTGAATTTTTCAAAACCTATCCCAACGCCCCTCTCAAGGAAGTCCAGGAATTGATCATTAGAAAGAAATTGAGGGTCCTCCCTGTTGTAGAAAATAAGAAAGTACTGGGAGTAATTACCAGGACAGACCTCCTTAATATCCTTTTGGGCGATCCATTGATCCCCGAGTTCCTCTATGATTCCAAAAACGCTTCTCATTTTATAAGAAAGAAAAATATGGCCGCCGTACTCAAGGAAAGGCTGCCGAGAAAGGTGATTAAACTCCTCAAAAACTTTGGTCACGTTGCTGATATGCTTGGATACAACGTCTACCTTGTGGGCGGCCTGGTGAGAGATGTACTTCTGAGACGTGAAAACTTGGACGTGGACATAGTTATTGAAGGGGATGGCATCAAGTTTGCCCAAGAATTCGCGGAACATTATGATGCCCGGGTCAGGAGTCACCCCAAGTTCGGAACCGCCGTGCTCATCTTTTCTGACGGTTTCAAGGTTGATGTAGCCACGGCCCGCATGGAATATTACGAATCGCCCGGGGCCCCTCCCATTGTTGAGACCAGTTCCTTGAAATTGGATCTCTATAGACGCGATTTTACGATTAACACCCTCGCCATAAAGCTTAACAAGAGGAGCTATGGAACCCTCATCGATTACTTCGGGGCCCAAGAGGATATCAAGGAAAAGGTACTAAGGGTCCTGCATAACCTGAGCTTTGTTGAAGACCCTACACGGGTGCTGCGGGCCATCAGGTTTGAACAGAGATTCGGGTTCAAAATCGGAAGGCTTACCCTTGCCCTGATCAAGAATGCAGTGAAGATCAATTGCTTTAAAGACCTTTCTGGCCGCCGGCTCTTCCTGGAACTCAAACTTATCCTAAAGGAACAAGACCCAATAAAGGCCATAGAGAGAATGAATGAATTTGATCTGCTTCAGCTTATCTCCCCGGAAATCCGACTGACCAAAGACCTTCGAAGACTCCTGGAAGAGATCAGAAAGGTCATAGCCTGGCATAACCTCCTTTACCTGGAAGAGCCCTTTGAACCATGGAAGGTCTACTGGCATGGCCTCAGCTCTTCCCTAGATACCAAGGCCCTGGGGGCCCTGGCCCAGAGGATGGGGATCCTGGGCCCGAAAGATTTAAGGATGATCCCCAAGAGGCAGGATGAAGAAAAGCTTCTGGATTCACTTTATAAATTTGATGCTGACAACTACAGGCTCTATACTTTGCTCCTTCCATATGATAGAGAGACATTGCTCTATCTCATGGCAAAGACAGGCAGTGAAAAAATAAGGCGACTCATCTCCAACTATTTTACCAGACTTAAGGGGACAAGGATTCAGCTCAGGGGAAGAGATCTGGTACATATGGGCCTTGAGCCTGGCCCGGTCTTTAAGGAAATCTTTGACAGCCTCCTAGAGGCCCGCCTAAATAACCTAATAAAGACCAGGGAGGACGAGGTGAAATTTGTGGAAAAGAATTGGCAACCGTCAACGAGCCATGGAAACTAATAAACGAGAAGGGGAATTTCGACACATGACAAGAAAGAGAATCGTTAGCGGAATGAGACCCACAGGAAGAATCCATCTGGGACACTTACATGGGGCCCTTTTCAACTGGAAGCGGCTTCAGGATGAATACGAATGTTTCTATTTTATAGCGGACTGGCATGCCCTGACCAGTGAATATGCCCAGCCCCATATTATTGGAGAAACTGTATATGATATCGTAATCGACTGGATTTCCATAGGACTTGATCCGGAGATATCAACCTTTTTTATTCAGTCGCAGCTCAAAGAGCACGCAGAACTCCACCTCATCTTTTCAATGATCACTCCTCTTCCCTGGTTGGAGAGAAACCCCACCTATAAGGAACAGCTCCGTGAACTGACTCAAAAGAATCTCTATACGTACGGATTCTTGGGATATCCAATACTCCAGGCCGCTGACATCCTTATGTATAAAGCAAATGGGGTTCCGGTTGGCGAAGACCAGGCCCCCCATGTTGAGCTCACCAGAGAAATAGCACGCCGATTCAACCACCTCTACGGCGAGGTATTCCCCATTCCCGATGTGCTCCTTACCCCCACATCGAAGCTTCTCGGAATTGATCGTCGGAAGATGAGCAAGAGCTATGGTAATGCCATATACCTCACAGACTCAGCTGAAGAGATCGTCAAGAAGGTCGGCGAGATGATTACCGATCCGCAAAGGGCCAGGAGAAAGGATCCTGGCGATCCGGATATCTGCAACGTCTTTTCCTATCATGAGATATATACTGATCCTGAAACTGTCCAACGAATCAACGGCGAATGCCGATCTGCAAAGATCGGCTGCGTGGATTGCAAAAAGATGATGATCTCCAGCCTAAAACGTGGCCTTGAACCGCTCAGGGCAAAAAGAAGGGAACTGGTGGCCGATATGGAAAAGGTCCAAGAAATCGTGGCGGAGGGCAATAACCGAGCCAGGGCCATATGCAGGGAGACCATGGGAGAGGTGAGGGAGGCCGTTGGGCTACGAAGTTAGGCTGGATATATTTGAGGGTCCCTTGGACTTGTTGCTTCACCTCATCCATAAGAATGAGGTGGATATATTTGATATCCCAATTGCAACAATCACAGATCAATACCTGGCATACCTGGACATTATGAAGGCCCTAAATATAGACGTGGCCGGTGATTTCCTGGTACTGGCATCTACACTGATCCACATAAAGTCAAAGATGTTGCTCCCAGATTCAAAAGAAGAGCAAGAGGGAGAGATATTTAATGAGATCACGCGACCACTTCTGGAATATATTCGCCTTAGAGATGCTGCTCAAGATCTGTCTGATAGGGAACTCCTAGACAGAGATGTCTTTGCCCGACACGTTCCACCCTATTTACAAGGGCAGTTGAGGGATGAAGAGCCTCAATTGGACGTCAACCTCTTTCAGCTGATTGATGCATTCAAGCGGATCATGGAGCAGAGATTGCCCGGTGTTCAGCTAAGCTTCCAACTCGAAAAATGGTCTGTGAAGGAAAAAACAGAGATTATCATTGCCCACCTCAAAGAAAAGGGTTCTATATTCTTTTACGAGCTTTTTACTGAAGACCGGTCTGTTTCGGAATTTATCGTCTCCTTTCTGGCCTTGCTGGAACTGGTTCACATGGGCCTCGTAAAGGTATTTCAGCCCACCCTCGAAAGTGACATTCGGCTGACCGCGTCGTTTGGTGGAAACGAAGAAAATGGCAACGTAGGTAGCAATGGACAAACCGCTCAAATTGATCATTGAGGCCCTTCTGTTCGCAGCAGACAAACCGTTGAGTGCCCGTGAAATCCATGGCTGGCTATCAGAGGAGACCCAAGCCAATATCAGGCAGGCCCTCAAAGAGCTCGAGGCAGGATACGATGCCATGGGAAGGAGTTTTGTCCTCAAAGAGGTGGCTGAAGGCTACCAGTTCAGGACAAGATCCGGCTATTCACCATACGTGCTTCGGATGCTTAAGACCTCCCCCACCCGGCTCTCTCGTCCGGCCCTGGAGACCCTGGCCATCATAGCCTACAAGCAACCCATTCTCAGGCAGGAAATCGAAAGACTAAGGGGAGTGGATGTGGGAGGAATCCTGAAAACCCTCTTGGAAAAGGGTTTGATCAGGATCATGGGCCGGAAAAACCTACCAGGTAGGCCCCTAATCTATGGGACAGCCAAGAGGTTCCTCGAGGTATTTGATCTCAAGGATTTGGAATCACTGCCAAAGCTGAAAGAGATAAAGGATTTTGGATTTGATGAGCATGAAACTGGACCAGCCCCGTCCCCCTCTTCAGAGAACCGAAAATAGTTTGAGAACCCAGAGACTCAACAAGGTCCTATCCTCCGCCGGTCTGACTTCCAGGCGCAAGGCAGATGAATGGATCAAATCGGGACGGGTGGCCGTAAATGGCAGCATTATCACAGAGCTCGGATTCCGAGTGGCCTGGGGGAAGGATCGCATCTACGTAGACGGAAAAGAGCTTCAAGCCCCTTCAGAGAGGCTTTATCTCATGCTTAATAAACCCTTTGCCTATATTTCCTCCCTTAGCGACCCTGAAGGGAGGCCCGTGGTGACCGATCTATTGAGAGAGATTCCTCAAAGGGTCTACCCTGTTGGACGTCTGGATTTTGACAGCCTTGGGTTGTTACTGTTTACCAACGATGGTGAATGGGCCTATCGCCTTACTCATCCCCGTTATCAGGTTCCCCGCACATATAAAGCAACGGTTGAGGGCGAAATAACCGATGATGCACTAGAGATCTTGAGGCGAAGTGTCCGATTGAATGACGGGCCCAGCGGACGCTCCATTGCGACTCTCATAAGCCGTGACCAAAGACGGAGCCAGGTCAGGATTACTATTACCCAGGGGAGATCACGGCAGGTGAGGCGGATGTTTGAGGCAGTCAGTTACAAGGTTATTCACCTAATAAGGGTCGGGTTTGGGACGCTCTGGCTGGGGGATCTAAAGGTGAGTCAATATCGCTACCTTGATCCTGAAGAGGTATATGAAATGAAAAAATTAGTGGGAATGGCGTAAATTTTTTATTTACAAGCCCCATATCAATGTTGTATCAACAATTGTGCACTTATATGCACTTCAACTGCGCAGCGATCTGACCCGGGCGGTTAACTCAGCGGGAGAGTGCCATCCTCACACGGTGGAAGTCGGGGGTTCAAATCCCCCACCGCCCACCAGCAAAATCAATGGCCTAAACACAAAAAAGCCCCCGGCTTCCAGGGGGCTTTTTTAATATATTTCGGCGACGTCCTACTCTCCCACGCGGTCTCCCACGTAGTACCATCGGCGCTAAAGAGCTTAACTTCCGTGTTCGGAATGGGAACGGGTGTGACCTCTTTGCTATCGCCACCGAAAACTTTTAACTGATAATACTGGATATACAATCAGGGGGCATAAATGGGAAAATTTTATGGCCAAGCCTCACGACCTATTAGTACCAGTTAGCTAAATACGTTGCCGTACTTACACACCTGGCCTATCAACCTCGTAGTCTACGAGGGGTCTTCAGTCCCGATGTCTCCATCGGGAAGGGATATCTTATCTCGAGGTTGGCTTCCCGCTTAGATGCTTTCAGCGGTTATCCATTCC
>JAUUVE010000323.1 GCA_030589715.1 Desulfobacteraceae bacterium
ATCGGCGCGCCCATCCTTGTGGAGATGTCAATACCCCTGTGGAATTCCTTCCTCTCTGTAAAGGGAGAGGTCCGGTATCCAAAACGGGAGCTCAGCCAACCCTTTGTTGGCAGGATGGAGGGTGTGGATGAAAGCATTGTCCTCTGGTTTTCAAGGAACTTGTAAAGCTCGGTCCTGTCTCTCTCACCAACGGCTACTTCATCGTCAAGATAATCCAATGACTCGTGCATCGACAGTACCAATTCTTCTTCAACGTCTGAAGCTTCTTTCGGGCCAAGAGGGACCGGAGCCGTACCCCCGATTCCTCCCACGTTTTCCCTCTCCTCCCCCGTATCTATATTCAGCATTCCCCTTAACTTACTGTCAAATTCCCTGAGTTTGCCCATTTTTCTCGTGGCCAAGTCAACTCGGCCC
Organism: Desulfobacteraceae bacterium; assembly: GCA_030589715.1. Lineage (GTDB taxonomy): Bacteria > Desulfobacterota > DSM-4660 > Desulfatiglandales > Desulfatiglandaceae > JABMQV01. The sequence continues at coordinate 415 of JAUUVE010000323.1, forward strand.
GCCAGGTGGACCAGTTGTTTTTTGTACTGCTGGTTCTCGTCTTCCATCTTGGCCAGCCGGGGCATCTGGGCCTTAATGACCCTATAATCACGTATGATCCAAGAGAGGAAAACTCCGAGAAAAAGGAGGAAGAGGATAAGAAAGGCGGAGAGGAATCTGGGGACCGTGAACTGTTTGACCCTGCTTGTGCCATCAGGCACCAGGAATATGGTGATCTTTTTGAAGGCCACCTCTCACTCCCCCAATGATGGGAATCTGAAAAACCTGTCTGCCGACCAATTTGAATGTAGCTACCACACCCACCAGTATGCTGTCAACCCGGGATATCGCTCCGCTGGAGATGACCCAAGATTCCTGGCACTCTATCACCTTATGTCTTTGAAATTACCTTCTATTTGTGTTCACTACTCATATTTCTTCGAAAATACGAGAAGATATTTCCTGCCAAAGACCGGCTAATCCCCGGTACCTCTGCCAAATCATCCAAAGAGGCCTCTGCAATGGCATTTATGTCTTTGAAATGTTTAAGGAGGAGTTTTTTTCTCCTAATGCCGATGTTGGGTATAAGATCCAGATAGGACTCCCTCACTCCTTTCTGCCTCAGTTTCCGGTGGTAGGAGATGGCCCGGCGGTGGGCCTCATCCCGAATCCGCATCATGAGGAGCAAGACGGCATGATCCTCTCTTAGCCTCAATGGGTTCTTTCGACCCGGGACATATATCTTGTCATACTTCTCCTGCCTCTCTTCATCCGGCTTTGCAATGGATATCACCTCTGGGACATCCGGATATGCCCCCCCGCCATCTCCAGTAGCCCCCGAGTGATCCTGTCTGTCAACCACCCTTTTGACAGCCGAGAGATGCCCTTTGCCCCCATCCACCAGGAAGAGGTCGGGCAGATCCCCTTTGGCCACTCTCCTTTCCACCAACTCTGCCATCATGCCATAGTCATCGATGCCATTTACTGTCCTTAGCCTATAATTCCGGTAACCTGCCTTGTGGGGCAGGCCATCCACGAAAGAGACAATAGTTCCAACTGCCTTATCCCCATGCAGATTGGAGATATCAAGCCCTTCTATGAACCTGGGGGTCCTCTCCAGCCCCAAAGCTGCCTGGACAAGACCCATAAGGTCTTCTTTTTCCCACGCCGAATGTCCAGCAAGGAGACTCTCCGCGTTTGCCACCGCCATCTTCACCAGTCGAAGCTTTTCTCCCTTGGACGGTCTATGGATGACAATCTTCCTATCAGCCAAATCGCTGAGGCATTCCGTAATCGCCAGGATGTCTTCAATCGGATCTGAGATCAGTACTTGTTTGGGTATAAAGGCCTCCCGCGGGTAGTATTGCTTCAAAAAGGCCTCAATTATCTCAGAGGCAGAGGCGCCTCTATCCCTTAGGAGGTAGTCACGGCTCCCTACCAGATACCCCTTACGAACAAAAAGGATGACCACCTGGTAAAGCCCCCCGCTCTGTGCGAGGCCAATAATATCCTGGTCTTCCAGTCGCTGGGACACCACATGTTGACGTTCAATCGTCCTTCCTATGGCGCTGATCTGATCCCTTATCCCGGCGGCCTTCTCAAAATCCAGCTTCTCAGCCGCCTCTCCCATATCCCTTTTCAATTGGCCTATCAATTCCCGGTTGCGGCCTTCCAGAAAAAGCCTCACCTGGCGGAGGATCTCTCCATATTCCGATTCAGCGATGTTGCTGGCGCATGGACCAAGGCATCTATCCATCTGATAATTGAGACAAGGCCTTGTACGTTTGGGAAGCCCCCGCCCTTTGCACTTTCGGAGTTGGAAGACCCTATCAATCACCTTAAGGGTGCTGCGTACCGAATTGGCAGATGAAAAGGGTCCAAAATAGATGGCTCCATCCTTTCTGATCTTCCTGGCAATTCTCAGACGGGGATAAGGTTCCCTAACATCGAGCCGCAGGCAGGGATATTGTTTATCGTCCCGGAGAACGATATTATAGCGGGGCATAAGCTTTTTGACGAGACTGCTCTCAAGAATAAACGCCTCCTGCTCAGTGGAAGTGATAATAAAATCAAGGCCTGCGGCCTTTTTCATCATCAGGAAAGTCTTATGGGGGAGATCAGCGAGGGGTTTAAAATAGGACAGGACCCTCTTTTTGAGTGACTTTGCCTTGCCCACATAGATAACTCGTCCGGAGACCTCCTTAAACATATACACCCCGGGCCTGTCCTGGAGTATGCCTCGCAATCGCTCGGGGTCCAATTCATATTGGGCATTGACGGTCTGATTCATGCTTTAGTAAAGAATCTACGCTCAGAGGACGCAGCTTTGTTGTGCACTTGAAAATGGGGCTGCTGAAAGGAACATAGTGGCCCAAGGCATAAGGCTCAGGGTGCAAGGGGAGGCCTTGCGACTTGCGCCGCGAGCCATTTCCAAACCCGGAAGACGTGATTTCTGCTCCTAACTAGACCCTTAGAAGTTATAAGTTGCATGTGAACAGGGTAAATGATAGGTATAAGCCCAGTCAAGACCAATGTCTCTCCGGGATTAAGGGAGTCCTCAAGTGAAAACTATGGCAACTGGATACCACCTGGCAATTCTGTCTTTTGGGGCCCTATTTCTTTTAGGGGGATGTGCAACCAGGCCACCGATAACGATGCCTCTCGCCTCCATCGAGGGAATACCCAGACATTTTGGTATTGGCCGAATAATTCACCTCGAGACCGGAAAGGCCATATCCTTTGAGAAATTAATTGACCAGTTGGGATCCGTTGACGTTATCTTTATCGGAGAGATCCATGACAACCCGGAACATCATCTCATCCAGGTCCAGATCCTCCAGGCCCTGATCTCCCGGTACGGCCCTGTGACCGTTGCAATGGAGTTTTTTCAGGAGCCCCAACAATCGGTAATCGACAGGTACATGGACGGGGACCTGACAGAAGAGGTATTCCTGAAAGATGTGGACTGGAAGAAACAATGGAATTTGGACTATCACCTTTACCGTCCCCTGGTATTGCTGGCAAAGGAGAAGGGTGGGAGAATTCTTGCCATCAACGCACCCAATGATATCGTTAAGAAGGTGGCGAGGGCTGGCCTCGACAGCCTTGATCCCATAGAACGTGACCAACTGGCAGATGTCATC
>JAUUVE010000181.1 GCA_030589715.1 Desulfobacteraceae bacterium
GAGGAGACCCTTAAAGACGGTTATGTCCTTTCCGGCGATGCAGGATATATGACTGAGAAAGGACATCTCAAGATCATAGATCGGGCCAAGGATGTCAGCAGGCTGACCGACGGCACCCTTTTTGCGCCCAAGTACATCGAAAACAAACTCAAATTCCGCCCCTTTATCAAGGAGGCCGTGGCCCATGGAAAGGATATGGACTATGTTTCTGCCTTTATTGATATCGATTACGGGGCCGTGGGGAACTGGGCCGAACGGCGGCATATCCCCTATACCAGCTATACGGATCTTGCCCAAAAGCCCGAGGTCTATGATCTCATTTATGACGGAGTTATCCGAGTCAATAAGAGCCTGAGCCAGGATGAAAAACTCCGTGGAGCTCAGATCAAGCGGTTTTTGCTGCTGCACAAGGAGCTTGATCCTGACGACGGCGAGATAACCCGAACAAGGAAGGTAAGAAGGAAGTTCGTTGCAGAAAAGTACGGCACACTTATTGACGCGCTTTATGATGAAGCAAAAGACAGCATAGACGTTGACGCGACCTTTACTTACGAGGACGGCAGGACCACCACCATGAAAGCCAATCATGGGATCCGCAACGCCGAGACCTTTTGATGGAGTAAGTAGATTATGAATAAAAAGAGGGAACCTTTACTCCGCGTAGAAGACATAAGTATCACCTTCGGGCGGTTGAAGGCCCTTAACGGGGTCAGCCTCGAGGTATATCCGGGAGAGGTCATGGCCATCATTGGACCAAACGGCGCCGGCAAGACAACCATGCTGAACGTCATCAACGGGGTCTATACCCCCGATGAGGGACGCATCTTCTTCGAGGGAATGGAGAGGCCCCTGAAAATGAAACCCCACCATGTAGCAGCCATGGGGATCTCCAGGACCTTTCAGAATCTGGCCCTCTTTAGGGGAATGACGACCCTGGGAAACATCCTTGTGGGTCGAAGCCAGAAGATGCATTCAAATTTCTTCTCGCAGGGTATCTACTGGGGTATGAGTGAGAAGGAGGAGGTTGAGCACAGAGAGGCGGTGGAGTGGATCATAGACTTCCTTGAGATCGAAAATATCCGCAAACAGCCTGCCGGGATGTTGCCCTATGGACTGCAAAAAAGGGTAGAGTTGGGACGCGCCCTGGCAGCGGAGCCCAAGCTCCTCCTCCTGGACGAGCCCATGGCCGGAATGAACCTGGAGGAAAAGGAGGATATTGCCCGCTTCGTCCTGGATGCAAATGAAGAACTGAACTACACCATTGCCCTGATCGAACATGATATGGGAGTGGTCATGGATATCTGCGACCGTATCGTGGTCCTGGATTTCGGCAACAAGATTGCCGAGGGTACTCCGGAGGAAATCAAGGCGAACCCCAAGGTAATCCAGGCCTATCTTGGTACGGCAGGGGGTTGAAGACTGGAGTGTTGGGTGATTGGAGTAATGGAGTATTGGAGAGATGGGTGTGGCGGCAATCATAAGTAATCAATAAGTTCACAACTTCCAAGCTGCGCTAAGGAGTTAACGTATGGCCTTTTTCTTTGAGGTATTGATCAGCGGGCTCTTGGTGGGTGTCATGTATTCCCTTGTGGCCATGGGGTTCGCGCTTATATACAAGGCGTCGGGTGTCTTTAATTTTGCCCAGGGGGATATGAGCCTCCTGGCAGGCCTTGCCCTGGTGGGTTTTCTGACTGTCATGCCCCTGTGGCTCGCTCTTATCTGTACGGTTGCTGTCATGGCCATATTGGCATACGGTACTGTGTTTATCATCTTTCGACCCCTGGTAGCCCGCTCTCCGCTTATCCTCTTCATGGCGGCCATCGGTCTATCGTTCCTGATACAGGGGATTGGACAGGCAATCTGGGGCACAGATGCTAAAGGGCTGAATATCGGAATTCCTGATGTCCTTGTCCAGATAGGTGAGATTTACATCAGCACCTTTGATCTGACCTTTGGCGGTATGGCCGCGGCCCTGGTGGCCGGTCTTGTCTGGTTTTTTCAGAAGACAAGGACAGGAAGGGCGCTGCGCGCAGTCGCTGATGACCACGAGGCCGCCCTTTCCGTAGGGATCCCGCTCCTCAGGGCCTGGGCCGTGACCTGGGTGATTGCCGGGATCGTGGCCACGGTGGCGGGCGTGGCATGGGGATCTCGCCTGGGGGTCCAGTTCAGCCTGTCTCTTATTGCCTTAAAGGCCCTGCCTGTCCTTATCCTGGGCGGTATTGACAGCATCCTGGGCGCCATCCTGGCAGGCCTTTTGATTGGAGCCAGCGAGAACCTGGCAGAGGTCTTTATTGGCCCTTATGTGGGCGGCGGAATTCAGACCTTTTTCCCATACTTGGTGGCATTACTTGTCCTCTGGTTCAAGCCCTACGGTATGTTCGGTAAAGAGATTATAGAAAGGGTTTAGTATATGTTCTATCGAGAATGTGGTGTCTTGAAGGAGACCTATAGGCAAGACATGGCCATTTTTCCCATCCCTCTTGACAGGTGGGGCCTGGGTGTCATGCTGGTCCTGGCATTTCTTGTCATCCCCTTCACAGCCAGCGATTACTGGCTCAGCAGCATCATGCTCCCCTTTTACTGTTTCTCCCTGGCGGCCCTCGGCCTCAACTTTTTGACAGGATACGCGGGACAGGTCTCAATAGGTCATGCCGCCTTTATGGCTGTTGGGGCCTATTCCTCGCTGATCCTTTACGGACGGTACGGTGTCCCTCTCCCTTTGAGCATACTCGGTGGCGGTATCTTTGCATCGGCCGCGGGGACCATCTTCGGCATCCCCTCCCTCAGGATCAAGGGGTTTTATCTGGCGGTTTCGACCCTTGCGGCCCAGTTTATCATCGAATGGGTCCTTACCCACTGGCAATGGGTCAGCGGAGGTGTCTTTGGCACCGTCGATGCCCCCGACATGTATATCTTTGGATGGTTGATCGACACACCCGTAAAGAAATACTATCTGGTCCTGTGTGTCTTAATCTTGCTTACTGTGTTCGGAAAGAACCTGGTGAGGGGGCAGTTGGGCCGTAACTGGACGGCAATCCGGGACATGGACGTGGCCGCCGAGATCATTGGCGTATCCCTGTTTCGTAACAAATTAATTGCCTTTGCCGTGAGTTCCTTCTATGCGGGGGTTGCCGGTTCCCTGATAACCTTTACCTATTACTTGGCCGCAAATATTGAGGAGTTCAACCTGTTTCTCTCTTTTCACCTCCTGGGGATGATCATCATAGGCGGAATGGGGACGGTCCTGGGCTCATTCTTTGGTGCCGGCTTTATGACCCTGCTCCCCATCTTTATCAACCAGACGCTATTGACCATCATGGAGAGGGTGCCGTCAGATATTCGTGCCAATAGTGAGGCAATCGTCTTTGGCGGGCTTATTGTATTCTTCCTCATTGTCGAGCCCTATGGCATGGCCAGGCTCTGGCAGACCATTAAGGAAAAGATGCGTCTGTGGCCGTTTCCATATTAGGTATTCGTTATGGGTTATTGGTTATTGGGTGTTTGAAAATTATGGCGCTATTTACGGTTTCCAATGCTCTCTGCTGACCACCTGCGAGTGAAGCAGTAAGATGTTGTGTTTGGTTTTTGGTCCTTATTAGGGGAGGTCTTGTTCAACCACAAACTTTTGAAAAAGGAGGATATGAACATGGGACGTAAATTGATTTTTGGTTTTTTTGCTATTGTTCTTGCGATGAGTTTTGTCTTTATTTCAGGGCAGGCAATGGCCGCCGAGAAAAAGAAGGAGGGACCCACCCAGTTTTTCGGCATCCTGATCTACCGGACCGGGCCGTTTGCTGCCGGCGGGAGCGGGGTCGGCAGCGGCTGGGAGGACTTTATGGAACTCAGAAACATGCAGGGCGGGGTCAACGGCATCAAATACAGCTGGGAGGAGTGCGAAACCGCCTATAACACCGCTCGCGGGGTTGAGTGTTATGAACGGTTAAAGGACAAAATGGTCCTTGTCCACCCCCTGAGCACGGGCATCACCTATGCCCTGATTCCCCGGGGCACCAAGGAACACAAGGTGGTAATTTCCTCCGGGTATGGCAGGGCCGATGCCTCTGACGGAAGCGTCTTCCCCTGGGTCTTTACCACACCCACCAATTACTGGTCCCAGAATTCGGCCAAGATCAAGTTTATCGGGAAGCAGATGGGGGGTATGGACAAACTCAAGGGGTTAAAGATCGCCAACCTGTATATCGATATCCCTTACGGACAGGAAACCAAGCCCATGCTGGACGCCCTTGGCAAGAAGTTCGGATTTACCGTAAGACACTTCCCCGTGCCCTGGCCCGGGATTGACCAAAAGGCCCAGTGGTTGGATATTGTGAGGAGATACAAGGCCGACTGGGTCATCAACCGGAACTGGGGCGTCTCCTGCACCGTACCGCTAAAAGAGGCCGCCAGACTCAGGTTTCCCGCGAACCGTATCTTAGGTGGATGGTGGTGCGGGTCTGAAGAGGACGTGCTCCCGGCAGGACCGGCAGCCAAGGGCTACTACACGGCCAACTGGCACGGAGTGGGCAGGAATTTCCCTCTAATCCAGGAGATAGTTGACAAGGTCTATGGCAAAATGAAGGGGCATATCTCCTTTACCCGTGTGGGTTCGGTATATTGGAACAGAGGGGTCTATACCGCTCTCATAAACGAAGAGGCAATGCGTACTGCTCATAAGAAATTCGGGGTGAAAGTGCTGACAGGCGATGAGATGCGATGGGGCATGGAGCACCTTAATATAACAAAGGAGAGGATCAAAGAGCTCGGACTGGAAGGCTTTATGGGCCCCGTCAAGACATCCTGTGAAAACCATGAAGGGGGCAAGACGGTCCTGTTCCAGCAGTGGGACGGTAAGAAGTGGGTGAAGGTGGACGAAATAGCACCTATGACGGACTTTGTCTGGAAGAGGATAAAAGCTTCAGCCGCAAAGTACGCCAAAGAAAAGGGGATCACTCCGAGAGATTGTTCAAAAGTGGATTGATCCTTAAAAGATATCATGCGCAAAGGGGGGCCTTTCAGTGGCCCCCCCCCTGCATTTTAACCCTTGTCCGTGAAAAGGCGCAGTACAAGAAGAAAGGTATGTGCGAGAATGGAGCAGGCACCTTTACTTAAGGTCAACAACATCGAGGTCATATACGAACATGTTATCCTGGTCCTCAAGGGGGTCTCCCTTGAGGTACCTCACGGGAACATCATATCTCTCCTCGGGGCCAATGGCGCCGGCAAGACCACTACCCTGAAGGCCATTTCGAACCTGGTCAAGGCGGAACGGGGTGAGGTGACCAAAGGTACCGTTGAATTTGAAGGAAAACGTATTGACAAGATGTATGCGCCCCAGGTGGTGAAGTTAGGCGTCATCCAGATAATGGAAGGAAGACGCACCTTTGAGCATCTCACCGTAGAGGATGATCTCCTCACCGGCGCATACAC
>JAUUVE010000374.1 GCA_030589715.1 Desulfobacteraceae bacterium
ACATAGTAGGCACCCCCGCTGCTGGCGTTCTGCCATGTCCCCATTATGCCGGGTTTCCTCTCGAGATAGACTACCCTCTTTCCGCCCTCCTGCGCTATCCCCCCTGGGGGAATCTCAGTAGTGGGGGTTATGTTGAGTCTCCCGCCCAAGTGGAGAATCAGCAATATGGCAGCGCATGCTGTTACTAATCTGAATTCCATGGTCTTATGCACGGGCACCAGCGCCCTGGCGTTTGTGACCGGCCTCCGGAACCCATAGGCTAGAAGGAGTCCTGCCACAGCCCCCAGTTCATTCAGGAAGAAGTCGTTGAAGTCAAGGTATTCACCATAGCTCGGGCAAAGGAAAAAATACTGATTCATCTCGTCCAAGATGCCCATCAGGGTGGCCCAGAAAAGGATACGCCCAAAGGGAAACAGGGTCCTTTTGGGATCGAGGCAGAGGACCATCAGGATGGTAAGAATGGCATATTGAGGATAATGGATGTATTCGTTTGGTGAAAATACCAGTGTCTTGTTCGCAAAATATACGGCCGTAAGCCACAGGAGCCAGTAGAGGAGGGTTCTGCCTCGAGACTGGCCATTCTTGGCCTGAAGGGCTATCAAGACTGCCGCACCCAGGAGTACGACCCATCCCACCGCCGAAGAGTACTCAGAGGGTGTGATCGTCCCGAGAGGGGTAGACATTGGAGACACTATGATGTTGGATATCTCAAGATGAAACAGACAGGTTGCCAGCCAGTAACCCATTGTAACCAGGGCCAGGGCCAGGCGGAAGGTGCTGACATTTGAAGGGCGTGCCGATTCGCTTGAGGGTAAGATGCTTCGTCCCCTTTTGGTTTTTGTCCGAATTAGTAAGTTCTGATCGTGTTTCTCAAGGGAGTCCTGGAACCAGGCATAACACCTGAACCCATTTTTCCCGCAGCCTGCCATGGCTGTCTCGCGGCTACGTTCCCTTCTCTATTTCAACAAGGGCCTGTGCTGCCGCACGGCGAACGTTCTGATCCGGATCATCAAGATACCCCTCAATAAGCGCCTTTGCTCTGTCAGTCTTGATCCTTGCCAGGGTATCCAGTGCCAGTATCTTGTAAGGAGAATCCTCCTTTTTCATTTTAGATCTAAGGGGATAGATCACTTCGTTTTGAAACAGGGCCAATGAGAGGACAGCAGCATCCCGGACCCAGATCTGGGGATCATTGAGAAGCTCCAACAACTCGGCAATGGCCGCATCGTACCTCATCTGCCCTAAGCTGTAAGCGGCCGCCCTTTTCACGGCGGGGTCCGGGTCACTAAGATAGGGCTTCAATCTTCTGGCAACCTCCTCCGATCCATTGATATCCCTGATCCATGTCTCCATCAACGGAATTATTTCCCTTAGGTGATCAAAAACAAAAAGGACAAAATCCTGCAGGGTCTTTTTCTTTTCTTTGCCAGTGCGAATTCCTGAAAATTCCTTGTATGTGTGAAAATCCAGAGGCACGGCCCTGGCGAGGACGGAAAGGACCATGGTTGTCCTCTTATTATCAACCCCTAAATACTCCTCAATGATATAAGGATCCTCCTTCTTGAACGCCTCCTCAAATGCCTCCTTCATGGGAATCAAAACATCAAGACGCTCCTTGTTCAGCATCTCTCCAATGGCCCTGATTGCGCTGGACCTTACCTTCCACGAGGGGTCTTGCAAGGCCTCAAGACAGCTCCCAAGGGCTCTCGTATTTTTTAGAAAGCCTATATAATAGTAGACCCTCGATTTAACGTCAGGATTGGGCGGGCCAGATTTCTTTATGAACGCGGGTATGGCATGAAAGGCATGGATTGAAAAGAATTTCTTTAAGAAAATGAGGCCTCCGACATTGGGCGTATCGAGGAGGTTGACCATGGCAGGCACCGATTTTTCCGGTTTCATGTTAAGGAGTTTGTCCTTGGCCTCCTCTGGGATCCCTTTTTCAAAGCCCCTGTGTGAGGCCACAGAAAGGATAGCTTCAATACTGTCGGGATAAGGCATCTCTTCGGTTCCTTCCAAAATCCAGGAAAGCCGGAAACGTTCTCGTTCCTTTTGCCTTTCAGCCTCCGGGTTTAATGCACATACATCTTTCGGCTGCAAGATATTCAGGCCACTCTTCCTGCCTTCATTTTCATCAAGACCGATACAAAACCGATTAGATCCCCAGACCGAATTGTCAGCTCCATCCCTTGAATAAATGTCTTTGCCGCCGGCATCAATAAAGATGCCGATTCCCCCTGCCCGCCGCCCCTCACTGAGTTGGCCGACCGGCATGCCGGTCTTGGACCCATACCTGTCTTTGCCTGCATTATCGACGAATATTCCAATGCCATTGGCATTGGAAGCCCCCATAGAAAGCCAGTCTGACACGTAGCTATCATCCCCGGATTCATTGATCAAAATCCCTATACCGTAATCGTGGCCGCACCCTTGGGAGACGCCCCAGGAAATGATATTATCATCGCCCCCAGCATCCATAAGCAAACCAAAGGAATTGTGAATCCCTGCCCCCTGAGCATATCTGCGGGCTACATAGGTGTCTTTCCCATTCTCATCGTACAGTATTCCCATGCCCATCCAGTAGGAAGCGCCCTGGCCAAAATACTGGCATTGATAAAGGTCATTACCACACCTGTCCGCGAGCAAAGCAAATCCCCCTCCTGCTAAATTCCTGAGTCCGATGGCAAAGCCCTGGCTAAAACTCTGGTTCATATCAGGTTCCCTGGGATCGGGCGCACTTGAACCTGATATATACTTATCATTGCCGCCAAGGTCGCACAAACATGAAATACCGAACACCCCGGAATATGCCTGACCCGAATGTTGGCACTCATAAGAATCCTCTCCCTCAAGATCAATCAATCCACCCCAGCCCCATGATGAGGCTGCCTGCACAAACACCCCCCCTAAATAGGTGTCCCTTCCCCCTCCATCCATCAGCAGGCCGATGCCAAACAGGCCTGATCCCTGGGAACAATTGCCGGCCCGGTAAAGGTCGTTTCCCTTAAGATCCCACAGGACACCAATGCCCCAAAAGCCTGATCCTTGGGTATAATCCTCTCCCAGGTAGAT
>JAUUVE010000191.1 GCA_030589715.1 Desulfobacteraceae bacterium
AACTGCAACAGGTTTTCCCGTGAGGCTGCCAGGTATCCTACCCGCAACCCTGTCATGGCGTATATCTTTGAAAAACTGTTGACCTGGATCACGTGATCCTTGGCATCGGGAAAGGAGATGAGGCTTTTATGGCGAATGCCGTCATACACCAGGGATTCGTAAACCTCATCGGAGATTACCATGATGTTGCGGTTCTTGGCGATCTGGACGATCCTCTGAAGGGTCTGCTCTGGATAGACACTTCCCGTTGGGTTGTTTGGACTCAAAACGATGATCGCCTTGGTCTTCGAGGTGATGGCCTCTTCGATGGCAGAAGGATTTGGGATGAACCTCTCCTCGCTCTTCAGCTCCACAAACACGGGTTTGGCACCGGCAAGCTTTGCATTCACCAGATAGGGAGGATAATAGGGGACCAAGATGATGATCTCATCTCCTGGATTTGCCATGGCCATTACTGCAATGTGGAGTCCTGCCTGGCCCCCGGCGGTGACCAGGAGCTCATCCTCCCAATCGTATTGGGACCCGTACTCTTTCTCGATCTTCTCCGCTATGAGCTGGCGCAGCTCCGGGATCCCCCGATCGGGCCCGTAATGGGTATTGCCTTGATCGAGAGCCCTCTTGGCAGCCTCTATGATGTGTTTTGGCGTGATAAAGTCCGGCTCTCCCAAGTGTAAGTATATGCAGTCACCCCTCTTGGCTGCAAGATCCCTGATGCTGTAAAAGGGGGACCGCTCGACCGAGAGGATTCTGTCTGCTAACATGAAATTATCTCCTCTGAGTGGTTAGTTTTCCTGCCCCTGTTAGGGGGCAGGAAAGTTTTAAAGTCCTATTCGTGGATGAACCATTTGCCATCTTTTATCTCTGCCACAAAGGCCGGTTTATCTGCGTCACCGGCATCATTAAAGGCCACCGGTCCCACAATGCCCCTGTAGTCCTTGCTCGTGCTCAAGCCCTTCATGATCTTTTCTCGATCCTTTGCCAGGTCTTGGGGCCTGTTGGTAACACCCATTTTCTCGATCGCGTATTTGATGAAGTAGATCGCATCGTATACATTGTTATCGTACATAACCGGCTCAGGAGGATCAAACCCCTTGGCCTTTGCCCTCTTGACGAATTCAGTGACGAACTTCGTGGGGGCAATAGAGTGGTGGAAGGTACAGGGCGCAAAGGTCCCTTCGGCAGCCTTTCCACCTCTCTTTGGAAAATACTCGTTAATAAAGGGGCTCCCTCCAACAATGGGCTGGCTTAACCCCTGGCGGCGGAGCTCTTTAACAAAGGTGACAGCATCGAAATAGAGTCCGCCAAAGGCGATGCCATCAAAATCCATTCCCTTCAGCTTGGTGACCTGTGGCGAGAAGTCGAAATCTTTGATCTGAAAGGTGATATAGTTCCCCTCATTGACGATAGTGACTCCCATTTTCTTGAACACGGTGGGCAGCACCTTGGAGCCGAGGATAAGTCCGATGGCGTCCTTGATATCGTGTACAACAGCTACTCTCTTGATATTGTACTCCTGGATGAATCCCTTTACAGCCACCTTTCCCAGCTTGATCTCATCGATGGTATTTCTGAAGGCATAGGGCCTGTGGGGCTTGGACAAACCCGGCTTGGATGAGGCCTGGGAAATCATCGAGATCCCGATCTTATTTCCCACGGGGAAGGCCACCTCGCACTCAGAACTGGAGAAAGGCCCCAATATGGCCAGCACCTTATCATCTTCAGCCAGCTTACGGACTGTCCGTGTGGCCTCCATGGGCTTGCTTGCAGTATCGTGAATGATTATCCTCAGGGGAACCCCTTTGATACCGCCGGCTGCATTGATCTCCTCAATGGCCATCTGAGCAGCGATCGCATTCTTGGATGTCCAGTCGCGCCATGTGCCTGTTAGACCCCATGCCGCGCCGATCCGAACCTCCTTTCCGGCAAGCTTGGATTCAGCTCTTGCGGCGTGAAAAGGGTAGATGAAGGTGATGACTCCCAAACACAACAAAATCGTTAAGGATAAAACCAGTTCCCAGCCACTTCTTGAACGAACTTTGGATCTTTTCATAGCTTCTCCCTCCTTTTTTTGTCGCAGAGGCAAACAAGCCCTGCGTCCTATAGGGTTTTAGAGGATCAATTAACGGCCTGGGAGATATGAGCCCCGTTCTTACCCTCCCAGGTATGCCTCACGGAGTTCCTTACTGCCCAAAAGGTTCTGGGCAGTGTCGGACATCACGATCATGCCTGTTTCCATTACGTACCCCCGGTCGGCCAACTGAAGGGCCTTTTGCGCATTCTGCTCAACAAGAAAAATGGTGATTCCCGATTGATGCAGATCGGTGATGATGGAAAAGATATCCCTGACCAAAAGGGGTGACAACCCTAACGAAGGCTCATCTAACATGAGGAGCCTTGGTCGAGAAAGCAGTGCCCTGCCGATTGCCAGCATCTGTTGCTCGCCCCCTGAAAGGACATTTGCCGATAGATCCTTTCGAGCTGCAAGGACCGGGTAGTGGCTGAAGACGTTTTCCAGGTCTGTCTTGATGGCCGATTGATCCGATCGTGCATAAGCCCCCATCAACAGATTTTCATAGACCGTCATCCTTTGCAAGATACAACGCCCTTCAGGCACAAGGACCAGACCTTGTTTCACCCTGGCCGTGGGTGACTTGCGATCGATGCGAGCCCCTTGATACTCGATGGTCCCAGCACTTGGCGAAAGGATCCCGCAGAGCGTCTTCATCAGGGTAGACTTCCCTGCTCCATTGGCCCCGATAAGGGTAACGATCTCCCCCTGTTCGATCTCCAGGGATACGCCTCTTAAGACCTGGATACTGCCATAGCCTGCTTTCAGGTTCAGGATTTTAAGCAACTATTCCTCCTTGCCGAGGTAAGCCTCCAGGACTTCCTCGTTCTGACGAATCTCCATAGGTGTGCCCTCGGCTATCTTCCGACCGAAGTTCAAGACAACGATATGATCACATACCCCCATCACCACCCTCATATCATGTTCGATCACCAGAATGGTGATCCCAAGGTCATGGATCTTGGATATGACGCTCAGCAACTCCTCTGTCTCCCGAATGTTCATCCCAGCCGAAGGCTCATCGAGCAAAAGAAGTTTGGGCTGTGCAGCTATAGCCCTGGCGATCTCGACCTTTCTTTGGCTTCCATAAGGAAGGGTCACCGCCTTTCGGTCTCTCACTTCCCAAAGTCCCAGTATTCTCAAGGCCTCCTCTGCCTGAGCCCTGAGAGCTAAGCCTTGAGTTCGTCGAATAGGGAAGATTTCCCCGATCCGGGATCGGGATAAGAAGTTCTGACCGATGAGAACATGTTCCCAGGTAGACATGCTCGGAAAGAGGCGTATGGTCTGAAAGGTCCTGCTTATCCCCAACCGGGCAATGCGATAAGGCTTCAGTGGGGTCAGATCCACATCGTCCAGAAGGATCGAACCACTGGTGCAGGGATAGACACCGGTGATCAGGTTAAAAATGGTGGTCTTTCCCGCCCCATTAGGCCCTATAAGACCATAGATATAGCCTTCGGAGATCTTCAGGCTGAGATTATCGACGGCCGAAAGTCCCCCAAATTTCTTGTAGGTCCCTTTCAGGGTGAGAAGTGGGGTGTCTTTCAAGGCTTCCTCCTCTTTAGGTACGGTATCCAAAAATCGATTCGAAGTATTTCTCGGGTAACAAGGCCTGAGGGTCTTGCGATCATGAGCCCAATAATCACGACCCCGAAGAAGGCACCTCGCCAGTCTTGCAAAAACCGCAGAAACTCAGGTAGCAGGGTAAAAATGCTTGCCCCTAACACTGGTCCCCAGTAGGTAAGCATCCCCCCCATGATCACATAGAGTGCTATGAAGATGGATTCCCATACATTGAAGAACTCAGGTTCGATGTAGAGGTAGTAATGGGCATATAGACCACCTGCCACTCCACCGATAAATGCTCCAACGCCGAATGCAGCCACTTTGAGGAAAACGATATTGATCCCGATGAGTTCGCTGACTGTCTGGTCATCGTGGGTGGCCATCAAGGCAAGGCCCAAGCGCGAGCGAGAAAGAAAAAAGAAAAAGACCAGAGACAAGGCTACCCATCCCCAGATCCATGAGATCAAAATAGGGACATCCCCGATGCCCCGAAATCCATAAGCCCCCCCTGTCAAGGTCTGGAGGAAATTCATAAAGAAATTCCTCACAATCTCTCCAAAGCAGAGGGTGGCCATTGCCAGAAAGATCCCCTTTAACCGTAAGGCAGGGAAGCCAAAGAGCACGCCGATGATCGCTGCAGCGATTCCCCCTATGATCAACGATGGAAACAGGGGGAGATGGACATGAACGGTCAGCATGGCGGATACATAGGCACCTATGGCCATAAAACCTGCATTTCCGATTGAAAGCTGTCCTGTGGCCATGGGGCAATAGACGCTCAAGGCAAGCAGGATATTGATGCCCAGGCTGGAGAAGAGATCTAACTGATAACTACTCATGATCAGATCCTTTCCTTCTCTGGCTGTATCACGCCGAGGATACCCTGTGGCCGGAGCAAAAGGGCGAGAAACACGAGACCATACACCGCAAAATCCCTTGCTGAAGATCCGATATAGGCCACGCTCAGGACCTCTATGATACCGATGAACATTCCTCCTACGATCGCTCCCCTGACATTTCCCATGCCTCCCACGATCATTGAAGCGATCCCCTTGATGCCCGGGTCCATACCCATAAAAGGCGAGACAATCGAAAAGCTCAGCCCGAAGAGGATCCCGCCTGCTCCGGCAATAGCCCCGGACCCAAAGAAGGTCATCAGGATGATGAGCCTGGAGTCCACCCCCAGGATGCTGGCGGTCTCCAAGTTCTCTGCAACTGCACGCATCCCCCGGCCGAGCCTGGTGCGCTGGATGAAGAGGTCTAAGGCGACCATCAGGCAAACAGCAAAAGCCAGGATAACGAGCTGGGTCGATGAGATCAGAACAGGTCCAATGTGAAAATTGATAGGCTCCATCCATTGGGGAAACTGAGCGCGCTCTGATCCCCAGATATTCACGGCCACGTTTTGAAAGAAGATGGAGAAACCAATAGTGCTCACTAAGGGAACCAGGGGTGGTGCATTCCGAAGGGGTTTGAAGGAAAACCGCTCAATAACCAGGCAGGCAATCCCTGTGCAGATCATAGCCAGGGGAAGGGCCACAGAAAGAGGGAGGCCCATATGTACAAAGGTCAGCCCGAAGATGGCCCCGAGCATAAATACCTCGCCAATGGCAAAGTTGAACATGTTCAAGACGCCCAGGAGCAAAGTAAAGGCGATGGCAATCAT
>JAUUVE010000148.1 GCA_030589715.1 Desulfobacteraceae bacterium
CGGGTGACAATGTAGCGATGGATGTTACTTTGATTACGCCGATAGCCATGGAGAAGGAGTTGAGGTTTGCCATACGTGAAGGTGGAAGGACTGTAGGCGCTGGCGTAATTAGTGAAATTATTGAGTAAAGGGAGGCCTTTTAAGGGATGCGCGATATTGTTACGCTGGCCTGTGGGGAATGTAAGAGCAGGAATTATACAACCACAAAGAACAAGAGAAAAACACCTGATAAACTGGCATTCAAGAAATATTGCCGGTTTTGCAGGACACATACACCTCACAGGGAGACAAAGTAGTCTGGGTTTATTGGGTCAAGGTCACTCCATTGAGTACAGTGACCATAATGAGACCTAGATTTACAATGAGTTAAGTAATGCAGGCCAGTAGCTCTAACGGCTAGAGCACCGGACTCCAAATCCGGGTGTTGGGGGTTCGAATCCCTCCTGGCCTGCCATTTTTTGGGTGTTTTCGAGAAACACTCCTTTGATGTTTGTTAGGTTTGTGGGGTTTTAAAGATTAGATAAACTGCAAAACCAAGAAAACAGGGCTTTCAAGAGATAGATGAAAAAACAGAGTCAGAGATCAAAAAAGAGGAAAGGCTCAAAGAAAAAGGGTTCCGTTTCAAAGAAGAGGCGGGTCGTAAGTTCAGATGTAAAGCTTCCACAACAAAAACCGGTAAAACAAGAACCTCCTCGGAATACCCCCAAAAAGGCAATTGAAAAAAAGGGGGGAGATAAAGGCTCCATTCCAACATATGTCGGTAAGGCTGGACAGTTTTTGAGAGAGGCGAGGATGGAGCTTACGAAGGTCAAATGGCCTACTCGAAAGGAATTGTTTGCCTCTACCGCCGTAGTTATTGTACTGACCCTTATGGTCGCCTTTTTCCTGGGGCTGGTGGATTTTGGCCTCATAAAGATTATCAAGAATATTGTAAGGTGAGTTTGATGGTGCAGCCATGGACTTAAGATGGTACATTGTTCATACCTATTCAGGTTTTGAGAACAAGGTGAAAAAAAACCTGGAAGAGAGGATAAAGGCCATTGGCCAGGAACAGTATTTCGGCAAGATCCTTGTGCCGACCGAGCAAGTGGTCGAGCTTCGAAAAGGTGAGAAAAAGACCTCCTCAAGGAAATTTTACCCGGGATACATATTGGTTCAAATGGTCTTAAATGACGACACCTGGCATACCGTAAGGGATACGGCCAAGGTAACGGGGTTCGTTGGTGGGGAGTTCAAACCAACGCCCGTCTCAGATGAGGAGGCAGAGCGGATCATCCACCAGATGGAAGAGGGGGTGAGTAAGCCAAAAGCCAAATACAGCTTCGAAGAGGGTGATGAGGTCAGGGTAGTCGATGGTCCATTCACCAACTTCCAGGGTGTAGTGGATGAAATGAAGCCGGATAAGGAGAAACTGAGAGTCCTCATTACGGTATTTGGACGTCCTACGCCCGTAGAACTGGATTTTATACAGGTCAACAAGATCTAGAAGAGGTTCATCATGGCAAAAAAAATACTTGGATCCGTGAAACTTCAGGTAAAGGGGGGGCAGGCTAACCCTTCTCCGCCAATCGGCCCTGCGTTGGGTCAGCACGGAGTCAATATCGCAGACTTTTGCAAGGCATTTAATGCAAAAACACAAGACCAGGTTGGCACGATTATTCCCGTTGTCATCACAATCTATGCTGACAGGTCCTTTTCCTTTATTACAAAGACACCTCCGGCCTCGGTACTTCTGAAACAGGCGGCCCAAATAGCCAAGGGTTCAGCGGAACCAAATCGAGAAGAGGTGGCGGAGGTGACACGAAAACAGGTGGAGGATATAGCAAAGCTTAAGTTCGAAGACTTAAATAGCTATGATTTGGAGCACGCAAGTAAGATCATAGAGGGGACGGCCAGGAGTATGGGTATCACGGTAACCGAATCTTAGCTCTTAGGGAAGGATAGAAATGACCAGGAGAGGGAAAAGATACACGAATAGTTCCCATAAGCTCGACAGACTAAAGAGGTATAGTTTTCAAGAGGCAGTTGGGTTGGCACTTGACTGTGCCTATGCCAAGTTTGACGAAAGTGTGGAATTGGCGGTTAAGCTGGGTGTAGACCCCAGACATGCTGATCAGATGGTGAGAGGTACTGTTGTGCTGCCACACGGGGTTGGAAGAAAGGTCCGTGTGGCTGTGTTTGCCAAAGGAGAAAAAGAGAAAGAGGCCCTTGAGGCTGGTGCAGACTATGTGGGCTCTGATGATCTCGTAGAGAAGATTCAAAAGGGATGGCTTGAATTCGACAAGGCGATTGCCACGCCAGATATGATGAGTTCTGTGGGAAAACTTGGGCGCATTTTGGGTCCAAGGGGCATGATGCCGAACGCCAAATTAGGCACGGTTACATTTGATGTGGCCAGAGCTGTTGAGGAGATTAAGGCCGGAAAGATAGATTTTAAGGCGGAAAAGGCGGGCATAGTCCATGCCCCTATGGGCAAGGTTTCATTTGGTGTGGGAAAGCTTTTAGAAAATATCGCTGCATTTATGGATACTGTCTTGAGACTGAAACCTCCTGCCAGCAAAGGGACCTATCTCAGAAGTATTGGCATCTCCACAAGCATGGGGCCTGGAATCAAGGTTGACCCTGCATACGTAAAAGATCTCTTGAACCAATAGGAATATGTAAGCCTAAGGCTTTAGGAAAGCTATAACCCGGAGCTTGTGGCTCTTAGTCAAAGACAGTAGGTGTCTTGGCTACCAGTATGGGGTTGATTTCCCGTGTATGGTGGTGTGAGGCTTAAATGTAAATGCCTACCGAGACTGATCTTACCGAGGTTTTGGACTTGCACCTCTGTCTTTGGCATATTTGTTGTCAAATGGAGAGGAGGTGAACATGAAAAGGGAAGAAAAGGAAAGGTTTGTAGCCGTTCTTCGTAGCCGGCTTGAGAAGGCACAGGGCACTTTTCTTGTAAATTACCAAGGCCTCGATGTAGAGGCCATAAGCCGGCTGCGAAGGGAACTCAGGAAGGTAGAAGCCGAATTCAAGGTTGTAAAGAATAGACTCCTGAAGCTGGCCAGTCAAGAGACTGATACCGAGCTGCTCAAGGAGCATATGGAAGGGCCCTCGGCCATAGCACTCACATATGAAGACGTAGTCGGTCCCGCAAAGATCCTGGTTGACTTTGCTAGGGATTTCAAGCAGCTACAGCTTAAGAATTGCCAGATATCCGGGAAGGTTGTCGATCCAGAGGGGATTAAACGATTGGCCGAGCTGCCAGGGAAGGATGTGCTTTTGGCTCAGACTTTGTCTGCCATGCAGGCAGTCCCGGCATCTTTGGTCAGGGTCCTAAATGGTATTGTGGCCAAGCTGCTATATGTACTGGGGGCCATTGAACAGAAAAAAGGGAAATAACTCTTTCAAGACATTACGGAGGTTGAAGCATAGAGATGGCAGAAAATACCAGCAAGGAAGATGTGATTGAATATATTTCTAACATGACAGTTTTGGAACTCTCGGAGTTTGTGAAAGAACTGGAGGAAAAATTTGGGGTGAGTGCCGCTGCTCCAGTCGCTGTTGGGGCCGCGGAACCCGCTGCTCAGGCCCAGGAAGAGGTGGCTGAGAAGACTGAATTCGATGTGATCCTCTCTGCCGTAGGTGACAAGAAAATCCAAGTGATCAAGGTGGTTCGTGCCATCACGGCTTTAGGTCTAAAAGAGGCCAAGGCGGTTGTGGATGGGGCACCCGCCCCAATAAAAGAAGGGGTGTCCAAGGATGAGGCAGAAAGCATCAAGGGTCAGCTGGAAGAGGCTGGCGCCACCGCGGAGATCAAGTAGATGATTGTTATAACCAGGAAAACAGGGTTGGTATCAGCATGCACCTGGAAGCCATGAGCAACAAAAGTTTACAGCCCACAACGTAGAGCGGACATTGGTAGGGCACTTTCAAATTGTGAGCTCAGGGCTTTTGACTTTTGGTTAACATTTCAAGGAGATACCATGACTGACCAGAATGGCGCTTGCAAGCGTCCAAGAAGCAATTTCGGGAAGATAGAGAAAATCGTCGAGATCCCGAGTCTGATAGATATGCAAAAGCGCTCCTATCAGCGGTTTTTACAAAAGGGTATTCCACCCGAGGAGCGTGAGGAAGTTGGCCTTCAGGGGGCATTTAAGAGTGTCTTCCCTATACATGATTTTGCGGGCACCTCTTTATTGGAATTTGTCAAGTATACCTTTCAAGATGTCAAATATGACGAGGAGGATTGCCTCAACAAGGGCATGACCTACGAGGCCTCCATCAGACTCACGGTCCGACTGGTCGTATTTGATGCGGATGCCGCCAATGGTACAAAGAGTATCAGGGATATCAAGGAGCAAGAGATCTATTTTGGGACCCTGCCCATGATGACTGACCGCGGGACTTTTATTATTAACGGGACCGAAAGGGCGGTTGTCAGCCAGCTCCATCGTTCCCCTGGATCCTTTTTTGACCATGACAAGGGCAAGACCCACTCCAGCGGAAAGCTCCTCTATTCTGCCCGCATTATCCCTTTGAGAGGGTCCTGGCTTGATTTTGAGTTCGACCCCAAGGATTTCATGCATGTTCGTATCGACAGAAGGCGAAAGTTTCCCGTCACGATACTCCTGAAGGCGCTCGGTTACTCAACCAGAGAGATTTTGAAGGAATTCTACCAGACCGAGACCATTCGAATTGAAAAGACAAGATGCTGGCAAGAGGCCAAGATAGAGAATCTATACCAGAGGAAACTCAGCAGCGATATCCTCAATACCCAGACCGGGGAGGTATTGGCCAAAAGGGGCGAGAAATATACCAAAAGGCTTCATAAGATCCTTCAATCTGCCGGTATCACCAGTATACCTATGGATCCTAAAGATCTTGAGGGCTGGGTAACGGTAGGCGATCTGGTGGACGCTGAGACAGGGGAGGTCTTGGTTGAGGTGAACCAGGCACTGACCCATGAGGCCTTTGATCTGCTTCAGGAAAGAGGTATTACTGAGATAGAGTGTCTTGTCTTGGATGCCCAAGGTGTAAATAGCACCATCAGAGACACCTTGCTTTTGGACAAGATCAATACCCCTGATGAAGGGGTCCTTGACATATATAGAAAGATGCGGCCCAGCAGCCCCCCTACCCAGGAAGTGGCCAACAAGTTTTTTGGAAACCTATTTTTTAATATCAACACCTATGACCTTTCGAAGGTGGGACGGCTCAAATTAAACTACCGCCTTGAGCTAGACGTTCCCTTGGAGCAACGCACCCTAAGAAAAGAAGATATCTTGGCTACGGTCAAAGAGCTGATCAAACTGAAGAGTGCCGAGGCCATGGGAGATGATATTGATAACCTCGGAAACCGGCGCGTGAGGGCGGTTGGTGAGCTCCTTGAAAATCAGTACAGGATAGGGCTCGTGAGAATGGAAAGGGCAATCAAAGAGAGGATGAGCCTCCAGGAAGTAGAGACCTTGATGCCCCATGATTTGATTAATTCCAAACCTGTCTCGGCTGTGGTTAAGGAGTTTTTCGGAACAAGCCAGCTCTCTCAATTTATGGACCAGACCAACCCCCTGTCTGAGGTCACTCATAAACGGAGGTTGAGCGCCTTAGGTCCCGGCGGTTTAACAAGAGAGAGGGCCGGTTTTGAGGTTAGAGACGTCCACCCGACCCATTATGGCAGGATCTGCCCCATAGAGACCCCTGAAGGTCCAAATATCGGGCTGATCGTGTCTTTGAGCACCTATGCAAGGGTAAATGAATACGGGTTTATCGAGACACCTTACCGGCAGGTGGAGAATGGGAGGGCAACCAAGAAGATTGAATACCTGTCTGCCCTTGATGAAAAGGACTATCCTATTGCGCAGGCCAATGCCCCCCTGGATAAGAGCGGACGGTTTATAAGACAAGATGCAGCAGTGAGAGTAAAGGGGGAAGCCGGAAAGATCCCTGTCAAGGATGTCAAGTACATGGATGTGTCGCCAGATCAGCTTGTGAGCATTTCTGCCTCCCTGATCCCCTTTCTAGAACATGACGATGCCAATAGGGCTCTGATGGGA
>JAUUVE010000089.1 GCA_030589715.1 Desulfobacteraceae bacterium
ACGAAGAGGAAGAAAGGCGCCTCTTCTACGTGGGAATGACCCGGGCCCGCTCACGGCTCATCCTCTCCCACGTGCATCGGCGGGTCCTCAATGGACGTGTCCTTAAAATGAGTGCATCTTCTTTTCTTGACGCAATACCCCAGGACTTATTAAGACCCCTTGAGCGGGGGGGCTGGAAACCCAAGGGAAGGCCCCTAAAGCAATTGAACCTTTTTAATGCTTGAAGGCCCGCTGACCCGTAAAGACCATGGTCACTTGCGGTTCAGCCTCGTTACAGGCCTCAATTGCCTCAAAATCCCGCAGCGACCCCCCGGGCTGGACAATGGCCCTGATCAACTCCCTGATGGCCACATCCACTCCGTCCCTAAAGGGAAAGAAGGCAGCAGACACCACACAGGAGCCGATGAGTCCGCCCTTTGCCTCCCTTGTCTCCCCATCAATCTCCTCCAAAAGGGCTCGGTCCCTTTGCCCCTTCTCGACCGCCAGTTCCAGCTCCTTGTACGGGATGCCGTGCCTCCTGAAGCATACCGCGTCTGCATATTTGGTATAGGCCTTAAAGATGCCAATCTCCGCCACACCGACCCTGTCCTGTTCACCCGTTCCTATCCCCACGGTTACCCCGTCCTTAATATAGATGACCGAGTTGGAGGTGATACCCTGCTCCACCTGCCATCCGAAAAACATATCCGAATACTCTTTTTCTGTGGGCCTCCTGGCAATGGTGTATCTCTTTCCCTGGTACTCTGCACTGGCAAGGGCAAAATCTTCGGCTGACCTTATGCGGTTCAGGGGGGACTGCTGGACAATGATCCCGCCGTCAATCAGACTCTTAAAGTCCACAAATCTCTTCTCAGCATACTCTGAAAGGTTCTCCATCCGGCTGATCCGTATAATGCGGAGATTAGGCCTTCTGGAAAGGATATCAACGGTCCCCTCCTCAAACCCGGGGGCGGCGACCACCTCGAGATAGTTTTCGGAGATCATTTCAGCGGTTGCCAGATCCATTGGCCGGCTAAAGAGGGCACAACCACCAAATGCCGCGATCCGGTCTGCCATGTTGGCCTTGTCGTAGGCCTCTGCCAGGGTGGAACCATAGGCAACACCACATGGATTGTTGTGCTTGACGATCACCACCGCAGGCCCGGCAGTGAGATATTTTATGATATTGAGTCCATTATCCACGTCCGTCAGATTGATCTTGCCCGGATGCTTTCCGCTCTGGAGCATATCTTCTTCTCTTATGGCCGAGACAAGGCCCCGCCCTGGCTCCACAAACCGGCATTGCCCAAGAACCAGGTTGCCGTTTACGAGCTCGTAGAGAGCGGCTTCCTGGCCCGGGTTTTCACCGTAGCGGAGCCCCTTCTCAACAAGTTGTCCGGTCTTCTCATCAGGGATCTTCCAGGATCTCTTCCTGTAGACCAGCGCCTGATCTCCAAAAGAGATCGTTATCTCTGGAGGAAAGTGGTCATCCATCACGGTCCGATACATTCTCTTTAGGTCATCACCCATGTCTTTCTCCCCATCCCTTTAAAGGTCCAGGCAATGTTACCGTTGCAGTTCAGCGAGGCCGTCCCCTCACCCCCCATCATGTTGCCTTCAAACGTTCTTGTCCTTTTTGTCCTTCTCTACGTAGGCGTATGCATTATGGTTATGGATTGATTCAAAATTTTCGGCTCCTACGGTAAACCAGGTAATGTTAGGATCATTGTTCAGCTTGAGTGCAATCTCCCTCACAATATCCTCCACGAACATGGGATTCTGGTAGGCCCTTTCGGTCACGTGCTTTTCATCCTCACGCTTCAGTACGGAATAGACATCGCTTGAGGCGGACTGCTCAATGAGCCTTATCAGGTCCTCTATCCATACAAATTTCTTGAAACGGACCTGTAGGGTGACCTCTCCCCGTTGATTGTGTGCTCCAAAATCGCTTATCTCCTTGGAGCAGGGACAGAGAGTGGAAATGGGCACCCTAATCATGATCATCAGGTCACTTCCTTCGTTTAAGGCCCCCTTAAAGGTACACTCGTATTCCATCAGTCCTTCAACGCCTGTGACCGGTGCTGCCTTATTGACAAAGTAGGGAAAGGTGACCTCCATATGGGCGCTCGCAGCATTCAGCCTCTCCTTCATCTCCTCGAGGATTTCAGAAAAGTTTTGAAGTGATATGCGCCGGCTATGCTCATTCAGGATCTCTACAAAGCGACTCATATGCGTCCCCTTGTAATAGCGGGGCAGGCTTACATACATATTGATCTTGGCGACCGTCTGCTGCTTCCCCATATCTTTATCAAGAACTGTGATGGGGTACCTGATCCCTTTTACTCCCACCTGATTAATGTCTATGTTTCTGTGGTCCTTATGATTCTGCATATCTTCCATGAGCTGCCTCTTCCAAAATCAAAGATCTTCATCGACTATATTATCTAATTTCCAATGTCAATAGAGACGTCACAGCACCACGTCCGAACACTTGTTCCTTGCTTAACCCGGCTCATACGGCTCAGGTATGTATTTCCACCACATCCCCCTCTTGGAGGATATGATCTCGCTGTATCATCTGGCCGTCGAACACAGACTCCCCCCATATCCTGGCAAACTTCAGGTTTGTGACAAAGTCCTTATGGATCTTGGTAGCAAGTTCTTCTAAGGTGCTCTCTTTTGGAAGGACAAAGGGGCTGTTCAAATCGGGCTTTTTCCCTGGTGCCTTGGTGAAGACCCGAATGATCCCCGAAAGATCATAGATCATCTCCACAAAACGCGCCAGATTGCGTCCCATTTTCGTTGAAATGTCTACGCATGGAAGCTCTGTCTCCCAGAGCTCCAGGAATATTTCATAATCCTCTTCGTCTTCTCCATTGTCCACCTTGTTTACCACTACGATCATCTTCTTGATAAAGGGGGCCTTCTCGAGGCCCTGGGGGACAGGAAATCCCTGCGGGAAGATACGTAGGTCCTTAAGGATAGAAAATGTCTCTTCAAATTGCCTTAGCGGACCGTTGCGGATATCTATAACCATGGCAATAATGTCGCAACGCCGAATCAGGTCCCCCATCCAGGGGTCCATATACTCATTGGTTATGGGCGGGGTGTCCAGTAGCTGAAATTGGATATTTTCGTAACGGACCATTCCCGGAGTGGGTTTCCAGGTGGAATGGGGGAACTCGGCCACCTCTGGATTTGCGTTGGTCAATTTAGCTAACAGCGAGGACTTACCCGAATTGGGTGGGCCTACTATCACAACCTGAGCAGCCCCTTCCTTGTCAATGGAGTAACCCGTCTCCTTCCTCGAGGCCCCCTTTTTCTGCTGGGATTGGGCCTTAAATTTAGATATTTTTCGACGGACATCCGCCCGCAGCTTGTCAGTGCCCTTGTGCTTGGGCATAATTGTCAGCATTTCCTCCAAGGCCTCAACCTTTTCGGCCGGGGTCTTGGCCTCCCTGAAACATCTTTCTGCTTCAAAGTAGGCGGGCGGTAAATTGGCTGGCATTACCTTCTACTCCTCCTGACCCTCTTCCACCAGATAACCCATCAGTTTATCCTGAAGCGAGTCAGGCCACACCTCCTCAAACAGAAAGGCGTTCACTTCCTCTTTTGTTAGCCGCTTCATAATCTCTTGGGGCAGGCTCTTTAGTGCCAGCAACCTGTCAGGATCTGGCTCCCTATCTGTGGTCGTCTTCTCTTCCATCATCTCTTATCCTCATTTAATCTTACTCCCCTTTCCCTTCCTTGGCCATAAAGCCTGACGTAGTAACATAGATCTCAAAACTTTTTGTTGGCGAAGGGAAATTGAAAACCGTGTTGCCGTAGACAGCATGTACAAACGGCAACAACTCGCCATACTCATAGAGCCAGCGCCATTTGGGATCTTCTTGGTCGGAGATCAAGCTGTATGCGGAAGCAGGCCTGGCCACTTCATCCTCAGCACGAACATAACGCCCCCGCACCCGGGTAAGCTTATACATCGTGTGGAGGCCTAAGAAATTGACCCAATCTTCCCATTTCAAGATGTGGCCCTCAATGGCCCACTGCTGGCCAAACAGTCTGAACTGACGGAGGTGGCCCCCGGTGGGTGAGTCAAGTGTCACCAGCTTAAGCACCATTTCCTCCTTTGCCCCGGGCACCGGCGTGCAATACACTTTGGCAATCCGCTCGCGATGCGTAAACGCTGTATAAGACTGGATAAAGGCCAACAGCATCAATGTGGCTGTGGTAGCGGCGATCAAAAGGAGAATCACGAGCAGCCGAAATGTGCTGCCAACAATCCCTACACCGGCCACGGGTTTGCCCCGCACACGACTTATGAAACGGTATACCCGTCTGCACAGGAACACAACGAGTGATGCCAGGCCAGCGATCAGCAGCCCTAGCAAGATGTAGACTAGAATAGAGCCTGTAAAAGGAAGAGTGAACATGGAGACTTCCCTCACCCTGACAAGTCTGAATAGTGAGCTAAAGTTTAAAGTTTGCGATAACATCTTCCTGAGATCTGAGGTCCTTAGGCCCCTCCCAACAAGTCCTCAAGATCCACTATCTCTTCCCATCATACCAAAGTCGGGTTGCCTTTGGAAAGCTCAAAGGATCAATCACCGCTCCTCTCAACTCCCCGTCCCTCCCCTCCAGTGAGGCAGTACAATAAAAAATCGTTTATAAATTGAAAAATTTTTGATTTGCAAAAATCTGCGGATAAACCCAATGGGTGGAATGTGGCCCGATTATGAGTGGGCTGTTTGGCTGGAAAATACGCTGGATTGGGTAAGGATATCCCCCCACCCTGTAAAGAGGAAGAAATCGGATTAATTGAGAAGCGGTCTTAACCGCACTTGGTAAAACCGCAAAAGTGGCAGGTCATGCAGCCTTCTTCAAAGCTGATGGTTTGGCCGCACTCGGGACAGGTTTCTCCGAGGAGGCTGTTTTCATACCTGTCCCCTCTTTGATGGGGCTTATCCTTGAGATACCCATTCTCCAGAACCCTGCTGATGGCATCCGGGATCGAAAGCACCAGCCCGTCTTTTTGAAAGACAGGGTGCTCTCCGCCGATGCCCTTTAGCTGCTCCACGATCTTGTCCACCCTCACCCCCGACCTGAGGGCAAGAGATACGAGCCGGCCAATGGCCTCGGTCTTGGCGGTTGTGGACCTCCCCGATTTACCGATGGTCGCAAACACCTCAAAGGGACGCCCCTCATACTCGGTCACCGTGACATAGAGGTTGCCGTACCCGGTGGCCATTTTGGTCGTGAGACCTCCCAAGGTCTCAGGCCGGTTTTGAGCGGCTCTCATGAAGACATCATCTCTCTTTTCTTTATCGGCAAAGGAGAGCACCTGGTTTTCCTTGCTCCCGTCCCTGTATATTGTCACACCCTTACATCCCAGTTTGTATGCCAGGTTGTAAACCTTGAGCACATCATCCATGGTGCAATCACGGGGCAGGTTGACCGTCTTTGAAACCGCATTGTCAGTATACTTCTGAAAGGCGGCCTGCATCCGGATGTGCCATTCGGGCGCTATGTCGTGGGCCGTCACAAAGACTTCCCTCACGTCTTCGGGTATCTCCTCTATATCCTTGACACTCCCGCTTCGGGCGATCGTATCCATCAATTCCGGACTATAGAACCCTCGCTCCTTGGCCACCTTCTCAAAATATGGGTTCACCTCAAGGAGCCTATCATTATCCATAACGTTCCGGACAAAACTGAGTGCAAACAATGGCTCGATACCGCTCGAACACCCGGCTATGATGCTCAATGTGCCTGTGGGGGCAATGGTTGTCGTAGTGGCATTTCTGTATGTGCACCCTTCCATGTCTTTAAAGATGCTCTGTTCAAAACTTCCGAAGACGCCTCTCTCTTCTGCCAAATCCTTGGAGGCCTTGTGGGATTCCGTCTGGATAAAACTCATGACCTCCTCGGCTATCTCGAGGGCCCTCTCACCATTATAGGGGACCCTCAACTGATAGAGCATATCAGAAAAACCCATGACCCCAAGACCGATCTTCCGATTGCGTTTTACCATTTTGACGATTTCTGGCAGGGGATATTTGGACACATCGATTGTATCATCCAAAAAGCGCACGGCCCACCAGACCGGTTCCTTTAGACCTTCATAATCGATGGTGGGGCCCTCACCATTTTCCGTCACAAATTTGGCCAGATTAATGGACCCGAGGTTACAGGCCTCCAGGGGAAGCAACGGCTGCTCACCGCAGGGATTGGTACTCTCTATTTCTCCCAATTTCGGGGTCGGATTATCTCTGTTTATCCTATCCAAAAAGATAACTCCCGGGTCACCATTTTTCCAGGCCTGTTTCAGTAAGGCCTGATAGACCTCAGCGGCATTCAGTTCCCCGGTCTTTCTCTTGTCCCTGGGATCCCACAGGGAATAAGGAGTATTATTCTTCACGCTTTCCATAAAGACATCTGTCACGGCAACCGAGATATTAAAGTTATTCAGTTCCCGATTATTTTTCTTACAGTAGATGAACTCCATGATGTCCGGATGGTCAACCCTCAGGATGGACATATTGGCCCCCCGTCGGGTGCCCCCCTGTTTGACCTGTTCGGTAGCCGTATTGAAGATCTTCATAAAGGAGACCGGGCCTGATGCGACCCCCCCCGTTGTGCCCACCCTGCTGTTTGCTGGCCTCAGACGGGAGAAAGAGAACCCGGTCCCTCCCCCAGACTTATGTATAAGAGCGGCATTTTTTAAGGCCTCGAAAATCCCTTCCATGCTATCTTCAACGGGCAGGACAAAACAGGCAGCCAATTGACCCAGCCTGCGCCCTGCGTTCATCAGGGTAGGGGAATTGGGCAAGAACTTAAACTCGGTCATCATCCCATGAAAAATTCCCTCCATCTTCTCCACCCGGGAGACGTCCCCCTACTTCCTCTCCGCACCGGCGATATGTTTGGCCACCCTTCTAAACATCGCCTCAGGGGTTTCAAGTACCCTGCCCTGGCTGTCTTTCCTGAGATACCTCCTCTCCAATACCCTTTTGGCATTTTCTGAAAGAACCAGTTGCCTTTTTACAAAGATAGCCTTGGCCAGCCGAACCGGCGAGGCCTTGGAAAGCCCATATTCCATCAGCTTTGCCTCGATAATCTTCTCGATAACTGGCATGGTGATGGTATTGGGCTCCATATTGGAGATCTGTTCGCGGAGAAACCTGCTGATGTCCATGGCCTGGCTTGTGTCAATGGGGTTCTCCTTGACCAGGAGATCAGAAAACCGATGATCGTCCCATCTGTAAGCAGTTAGATCAAAAGTTCCCTCGTCTGTAATCAAGATCTTCCCTTCCTGCCCCATGGATCTCCTCCAATAAGCCTTGGCGTTTGCAAAAGTTTTTTGTTAAACCCCCCAGTAAAACTGGTTGATGGACTTTTTCATTTTAGTTATTACTCTTTATACCAGAATAGACCCGAGCACTCAACAATTGAAAACGGAATTGCTTTGATATAAATGGAATTGTACTCAAAATGGTCACAAAT
>JAUUVE010000204.1 GCA_030589715.1 Desulfobacteraceae bacterium
ATCAAGTATCACTTAAAAATGGGTCAGCGCTGGTTTTCCGATCGGAAAGACATTAAACCCGATCTCGTATAGTCCCTTGTGGTCAAGTATATTCCTGCCATCAAAGATAAAGGCGGGTTTGGCCATTGAGCGGTATATCCTTTCAAAATCTAGCCCTGTATACACATCCCACTCGGTCATGACCGCAACGGCGTCACAGCCATCAACAGCAACATAGGGCTC
The DNA here is from genome assembly GCA_030589715.1 of Desulfobacteraceae bacterium. Taxonomy (GTDB): domain Bacteria; phylum Desulfobacterota; class DSM-4660; order Desulfatiglandales; family Desulfatiglandaceae; genus JABMQV01. Next base: position 223 of record JAUUVE010000204.1, read on the forward strand.
TTCATTAAAGGAGACCTTTCCATCTACACCCTCAAGGTCTCTCATCGCATTATCTAATGCCTGTGGGTCGGTGATTACCAGTTCGGCCTTTTCTTCAAGAAGTCTCTTGGCGACAAATATGGCAGGGCTCTCTCTTGTATCCCCTGTGTTTGCCTTAAAGGCAAATCCGAAAAGGCAGACCCTTTTTCCTGCAAGGGTGTTGAACATGGCGTTTAGCATGTTCAGGACAAATCGCTCCTTCTGATATTCATTGATCTTGACGACGCCCTCCCAGTACTGGGCCACCTCTTTAAGATCATAGTAGCGGCAAAGATATACCAGGTTCAAGATATCCTTTTTAAAGCATGACCCTCCAAAGCCAATACTGGCATTCAAGAATTTATCTCCCACCCTGCGATCCATCCCAACAGCCCTGGCAACCTCTGTAATCTCGGCATCGGTCTTTTCGCAAAGGGCCGAGATGGAATTTATGGAGGAGATCCTCTGTGCCAAGAAGGCGTTGGCAACAAGTTTTGAGAGTTCACTGCTCCAGATATTGGACGTTATTATGCGTTCCCTTGGTATCCAGTTGGCATAGATTTCAACCAGCTCGTTTCTGGCCTTTAAGCCACTCGGCGTCTCCCTTGACCCGATCAGGACCCGGTCCGGATCTTCCAGGTCCTTGATTGCCGTGCCTTCTGCCAAGAATTCCGGGTTGGAAAGGACATCAAAGCGGACCGCATTATCATTTATGGTGAGGATTCTTTCCATGGCCTGGGCTGTCTTGACAGGAAGGGTGCTCTTCTCCACGATTATCTTGTGAGAAGCCGAATGCTCTCTTATTTGCCTGGCCGTCTTGTCCCAGTATTGCAGGTCAGCGGCCATCCCAGCACCTGCACCAAAGGTTTTGGTTGGGGTATTTACACTGACAAAGATAATTTCCGACTCCCTGATTCCCTTTTCAATCTCGGTGCTGAAAAAGAGATTCTTGCCCCTTGCCTCCTTTACAACCTTGTCGAGCCCTGGTTCGTAGATGGGGAGGTTATCCGAATTCCACTGGGCGATGCGGTCGGGATTGATGTCCACAATAGTCACCCTGTACTGCGGACATTTATGGGCAATCATCGCCATGGTAGGTCCGCCCACATAACCGGCTCCGATACAGAGTATCTTCTTCTCAAAACCCATTCTTCTTGCCACTCCTGATTCACTGATCCCATGGGTCATGGGGATGCTTTACTATCGAAAAATAACACCTTGATAATATCAAATGCCTTGCCAAGAGTCACCTAAAAAAGTTTTCCGATAAAACAACCCGTCCCGCCTTGAACAGGCTAGGGCTTGACACCCGGCTTGCATCCCCATATCTTATCTCCAATTTACCACCGATTCGCATGACACATCCCCCGTTCCGACAAAACCATGATACTCAAAGAAAATAGACAATCTAAAAAGTTGAACATACCTTATGGGATATATGCACTCCTGACTGGCACCCTGGTGGCGCCTGCCTTTTCCGCTTTTTGGACCTATTCCCGCATTACAGGCCAATACGGCAATCATCTGAGGGAGCGTTTGGGATTCTTCCCCCATAGGGCCATTCAACGTCTTTCAGGGTCACCCAGGATCTGGATCCATGCCGTATCCCTGGGCGAGGTAAAAGTGGCGGGGTCCTTAATAGATGCCCTCAGGGGAATGATCCCCGGTTGCTCTTTCTTACTATCAACTACGACTCCCCATGGCCGTAAGTCGGCGCAGGAGACAGTTGGCGAGGAGATCCCTGTGGTCTATGCCCCGGTTGATTTCGTGGGTTCAGTACGCAAGGCCCTTTCAACGGTACGCCCGCATGTCATGGTCTTTTTGGAGACTGAAATCTGGCCCTCCTGGCTTTTCGAGGCGCGCCGCATGGGAATCAGGACCGCCTTGATCAATGGTCGAATATCCCCTAGATCCATTGACGGCTATCTCAGGCTACGGCCTTTTTTCCGTGAGGTCCTGAAAAACTTTGATGCCTTTAGCATGATCATGGAGGAAGACTCCGCGCGGATAAAGGCAATGGGGGCGGAGCCCGACAAAATAGAGATAAATGGCAATGCCAAGTACGATCTCCTGGCAAGCACTGCAGACCCTGCCATGGAGACAGAAGTGCGGCGCATATATAACCTCCCCCCCGAGCAGAGGGTGTTTGTTGCCGGTAGCACCCGGCAGGGTGAAGAGAAAATCGTCTTGGATGCCTACGATAGGGTCTTACAGGAATTCCCGGACACTATCCTTATCATTGCCCCCAGGCATGTGGAAAGGAGCCATGAAATAGGCTCCTTGGTCAAAAAACATGGCCTTGATTACCAATTCCGAACCCAGCTTGACAATGGAAAGGCAAGGCGTACCTCAAAGGTTGTTATTATTGACACCTTTGGAGAGCTTTTCAAGGTATACAGCGCCGCAACCATAGTATTCTGTGGGGCCAGCCTGGTTCCCCTTGGCGGACAAAATCCCCTCGAACCGGCGGTTTGGGGTAAGGTGGTCTTTTACGGGCCTTCAATGGAGGATTTTCTGGATGCCAAGGCCATGCTGGAGGCTGAAAGTGCAGGGGTGTTGGTACCGGATCCGAAGACCTTGGCCGAAAAGGCAATCTGGTTTCTGGCCCATCCTGAGGATTTGAAGGCATATGGTCAAAGGGCCCGCGAGGCGGTCCTCAAGAACCAAAAGGCCGCCCAAAAACATGCCCGGGTGGTAAAAAGGCTTATAGGGCATAGGAAAGGAGTGTAACCGTGGCGATTGACCAAAACTCAATCGAGAGTATGGAAAAAGGCCTGGCATCAAGGGTCAGGTCCAGGTTGAACCAGGCCGTAAAAGTAATCGTTGAGACAAAAGAAAGAGGTGGCAAGGTCGTTGCCGTGGTAGGCAGCGGACCAAACATCCATGAAGGGGTCTCCACCCTCATCGCCGAACTCATTCACAAAGGGATCATTGACGGGGTCTCCACCAGTTCTGCAGTGATAAATCATGAAATGGCAGGCACCCTTGAAAAGGTAAAACGATTTGACGGGGTGGCATTCGGTTTCAGCCCTGAGAAGTTGCCGTCAGATGGTCAGTTTGAGGTCAGTCTGATCTCAGAGGCGCGTCTGGAGGCGTACCAACGGGAAATCCATATTGACCTAGGCCTCTACCGCAAGATGCGCCGGGCCAAGGGTAATACAATCATAAAGGTGGCCGGAAACATGGCCTATCCCACCGGCCTTCGAACAGAAAGGCTGGCCCGTGAGGTCCTGGCCCTGGCAAGGCGTTCGGGTGTCCCTTTTGAAGAGATGGTGGGTTACGGGGCTGACCCTCATACCATGATTGGTGCGGGGGCCAAGCACCATGTTCCGGTATTGGTCACTGTACCCCAGTTGGTGGGTGGTGGAGAGGTGGGTCTGGCTATTGGGGACTCCCTTTCCATCTCCGAGCGATGCCAGCGGATCGCAAGCCTTATGGCTGAGGCAGATGTAATCATCGAGTCTGCCCTTGCCCTGTCGCAGGAAATCCACGACGGGCCCTTTGAACTCTTCACCGGCCACGGCATATGGTCTGACTGGGAGGGGGGATGGACCTATTCCCTCAGAGACAAGAAGATCGTGCGCATCGACCTGGACCCAAACCTGGACAAGGCCTGGACAAGGGAGAGGAAGACCAGCATGGTCTCGGATGCTGTCCACAAGGGGCTCCCCAAGACAAAATTTATGCGGATACCTTTCCGTATGGAGATGTCCGGTTTTGCCAGGATCCCGGGGAGCCTTCCCATCGTGGGAGATATTGGTGAGGTGTGGCCTATCCTGGCCACAAAGGTAGCAGATGCCCTCGATATTAAGCTCGACTTTATGAGCTACAAACAATCACTTCCAGCAGGTGAAAAGGCCCGCGAATGGATAGTAAGACGGGTTAACCCCGTTGACAGGGAGCGTATGTTTGCTGCCAGCCGGCAGCTTACCCCGCGCACCTTTGAAAAAGAGACCCCCTGACTGGGTGCGGCCCTGAGACCTCTCATCCCCGGTCATGTTTCAGGTAAACCATTGTCGCCCCCCAGCTTGAAGGGCCAGAATCGAGATGAAAGTCCACCACCTTAGGGTCCCCTTCAAGAAACTTATGCACGGTCTGGCGAAGAACACCCTTCCCTTTCCCATGAATAATCCTGACCTCATAAATCCCTTTCTCATGACAAGCCCTCAGATATTCCTTGACCACCGAGGGGACATCGCTCGGGGCAAATGTATGGAGATCCAGGATTCCATCTATGGGGATTGCCACCGGTTCAGGGTTTGTCTCGGTCATATCTTCTCCAGGTCCAACTGATCCTCAAAATGAAAGGCGAGTTCCCTCTTCAACTTCTCATAACCTTCTTTTTCTTCCACCTCTACCACCAGCTCCCTTTCATCCAGGACCTTCAGGTATCCATGTCTGTGGACGACATCTATCACTTTCTTTACATCAACGGTCACCCATCCCTTCATCCGTAAAACCAGCTCATCACCCTTGAAGGCCCTTTCAATGGTGAGATCCACATCCCTATTTTTGGCCTCCCACCCTATCACCGCCGGCCTCACAATAATCGGAGTAACCGGATCATGCATGGCTGCACATCGAAACCAGAGCCTTGCCCGGATCATAATCCCCTTGCCCCTCTTTCTCTCCCTAAAATTTCACCTTGGGAGCCTTAAAGATCCGGGCCCAGAGGACCCGGCTTTGGTTATCCCCGGAGGGGATTTAGTCTACTGCAATTTGAATGGCTCAAGGAGTGATGGAGTACTGGAGTGATGGAGTGTTGAAAGAGCTACCTGATCA
>JAUUVE010000004.1 GCA_030589715.1 Desulfobacteraceae bacterium
ATCGAGCCCCGCCTTCATGATTTTTAAATAAACAGAAAACACAAAAAAATGCAATAACAGACTTCGCAAGTTATAGAGTATTATGGTGTAATATTTTGGACAAAAAACGCCGTTTCCAGCCCAGGAGTTGGGTTAAAAGGTTCACGGTTCAGAGGTTGCCCCGCCATGGTATTAACCCAATGGAATCAATGCTTAAGGAAAAAAGCGCAAAGCGCTTAACTTTGAACCGGGAACCCGGAACCTTATAACCCAGACCGACCTGATGTCCAACTGTTATGTAAATCCGTGTTATTTTAAAATGTTATAGTTCTTTTTTGGTGATAAATTACGAGGTCTGTAATAACTACAGCCGATTCTCTTCAACAGGAGTGTATCAGTGATTATCCAGTGTCAAAAGTGTAGGACAAGATTCAATATTGATGAAACCCTAATCAAGGGTGCGGGTTCCAAGGTCAAGTGTTCCGTTTGCAAACATGTCTTTGAGGCCTACCCTCCGGGAGAGGTACTCGTTGAAGAGGCCCACGTGGCTGCCGGTGAGCGGGAGGAATTAGAGAAGAGCCCCGAATCTGAACAGATGGATCAGGAGATAGATTTTGACAAGCTCTTTGAAAACACCCTGGAAGATATGGGTAGGTTAGAGGCGGAAGCCGCCGAAGATTTTGAGGGCCCTGAAGAAGAGGAACCAGACAAGGAGGAGCTGCCCGAGAAAGGTATCCCTTCCACGGATGTCGAGGCCGAGACCGATAAGGGATATCCAGAGGAAGCGGAGGTCACTCCTGCCATTTCCTATCAAGAGAGGCCCAGAAGATCCCATTTCCTGTCCGTTTTCTTAGTGGTCATCCTATTGATTGTTGGGGCAGCGGTCGCCATTGTTTTCTGGACCCCTGAGTTGATTCCCGATTCTTTGTCTATACTAAGGCCAGCAGAGAAACGGGAAGTTGCCGATGTAAGTGCCCGGCTCCTTTCATTCAAGGATGTAACCGGGGCTTTTGTTGATTCGAAAAAGGCAGGGCATCTATTTGTAATCCGGGGCCTGGTCGGGAACAAGTATCAGAAAAGCCGGAGTTTTATCCTGGTGAAAGGTACTATCCTGGATGACAGAGGGAAGGTGGTAAAGCAAAAGTTGGCCTATGCTGGCAATACCTATAAGGTGGAAGAGCTCAAGGTGCTCCCGATGGAGGCGATCAACAAGGCCATGGAAAACCGCTTTGGCAAGGGCAAGATAAATCTCAATGTGGCACCAGACTCATCCATCCCTTTCATGATCGTGTTTGGGAATTTACCTGATAATCTGAGCGAATTCACCGTGGAAGCGGTTAGTTCATCGCCAGTGAATTAAAATCCGAGCACGGACTTCTTGCGGACCTGATGCTCACACAGCCTCAAGTGAATCATATATCTTTCTGATAAACAGCCTTTCAGACTGTCTTGCTTCACCCCGATGTTGCATTAATATCCACCCGAGTGAACGAAATATGCTGCCACACAAGTACCAAAATTGACAATTGATGCTATCCCAGGACTTCACCAAATGTAAATTCCTCATTTAGCCTCAATTTGGAGGTTTGGCGCTGAAATAACAGCTGTTTTCTGTAATTCAGGCAGTTTTTTTGCAACATCGGGGTTCACCTCTAAATGGCCGCGGTTTATGTTCGAAATCCGCCATCTGTAATCCTACCCCGGATAAACCGGCCTCTCTTCCTTTTTGGACTTCGGAATGATGACAAGGAAAGGCATTGATGATACCATCTCTTCCCGCGGGTCAATAAAGATCATGCGGGGCGTCATGATGTTGGCAATGGTCCTCTTGATCGGCACCATCGGGTATATGGTCATCGAGGAATGGCAGCTCTTAGATGCCCTTTACATGACCGTTATTACTATCACCACGGTGGGATATGGGGAGATAAGGCAGGTGTCGGAGCCGGGCAGGATTTTTACCATCTTTATAATCTTCGCGGGGATGGGAATCCTAGGCTACACATTTGGCATGGTAGCCCAGGCAATGGTTGAGTTTCACGTAAGATCTATCTTGGGGAGGAGAAAATTGGGACTGAAGATAAAGTCGCTTAAAGACCACTACATTATGTGTGGGTATGGCCGCATAGGAAGGATTATCGCACAGGAACTTAACTCCAATAAAATACCGGTGATCGTGATAGATCAAAATCCAGATTCAAAGGAGGCCTTGGAAAATCAAGATATACCCTATATTATTGACGACGCCACCAGCGAAGATGTCTTGATAGAGGCAGGCATCGAGAGGGCAAAGGGCCTCATAGCCGTAGTGGAGTCGGATGCAGATAACCTTTTCATAACAATGACCGCAAGGGGCCTAAACTCCGATCTTTATATCCTTGCCCGGGCAGATGAAGAACAGACTCAAAAGAAGCTCCTGAGGGGCGGGGCAGACAGGGTGGTGCTACCTTACTTGATCGGTGGTCATAAGATGGCCCAGACCATTGTCAAGCCTGCAGTGACAGATTTCCTGGAGCTGACGGTTCATAATAAGGATATTGAATTGAAGCTGGAGGAGTTGCTGGTAGGGAAGGGGTCAAGGCTAAATGGCGTTACCTTGGTAGATTCCGGCATAAGGCAGGAAACAAATATTATCATATTGGCCATCCGTAAGAAGGATGGTGAGATGAGTTTTAATCCCTCATCCCAGACCCGGATCGAATCGGGGGATACCTTGATTTCCCTTGGTTATAGCGACGATCTGGAAAGACTATCTAAGATGCTATCGGGTAATTAACCCTGATTGTCCAGGTCCGGGGACGTCTTTCGGGATCTGAAGATCTCCTGGGCCTTTGTAAGGGCAACTAGGTCGTCAATACCCATTACCTCCATCTCTTTGGCAACCTCGTATCCGATCTCTACCCCACCCTCATCCATATATTCTATGAGATCTGTGAGGAAAAACTCCTCCACTTCGGTCAGCTTTCCGTCAATCTCTTTTTGGACCCTGTGTGGCCCTGAGGCTAGTACCGGGAGGTAGCGGAGCAACTCCCCTCTCCTTGCGGCATAGATCCCTGAATTGCATATGCCAAGGGTCTTTACCATCTCTTCCGGGTATGCGCTCCAGTAGCTCCATTCAATGATCTTACGTACCCGAACCCCTTCAAGTTTCAATACCCCATATTGTTTTTTTGACTCCGGCCGGAACCCAAGTACCACCAGGCCCTTGTCTTCCAGCTCAGCTATAAGTGCCCTGTATGTCTCCTTCCCTACAAAGGGGACGTCACCCATGGTGATGACGACATTAGGGCACTCCTGCTTTTCCAAAAACTCCCTTGCTGCGAGCAGGGCGCCCCCGGTTCCGTTGAGCTCTAACTGTTCGCAATAGGTAAGGCCAAGGCCGCCAGTGGCCTTAATCACCTCCTCCTTCTTGTGATTGACAACCACGGCCTTGGGACCGGGAGGCAGGCTATGGAGGATCTCCATGAGGATGGGGTGATCTCCATCAAAGGAGGAGGTCTTTGGGACCAGGGGTAGCAGCGTCTTATTGCCATCAAAGCCTTTCATGCGGCTGCCACGTCCGGCAGCCAGGATTACAGATGCTGTTTTAAGGTTTTTTTTTCCCAAGGTACTTTCTCGGGTGTTTTTTGATTGACCAGGATGGGACGAACTGCTAAAGAGAGAGTTAGTGTCTTGCAACGGCCTTTTGCCCAATATAGATGCCTGGGGTGTCTTCAGCCCTTGATAACACCCATGGGCCTGAGCCTGGCGACCTTGAGGGCCAGTCCAGCTCCATGGACTACCTCTACGACCTGTGATACGTCCTTATAGGCCTCTGGCATTTCTTCCTTGAGGGTCCTTTTGCCTCTGGATTGTACATAGATTCCTTTATCCTCCAATTCGCGATGAATCGCTCGGCCTTTTGCCTTTTTTGTAGCCTGAGTACGGCTCAGGAGGCGGCCTGCGCCATGACAACTGGATCCAAAGCTTAGAACCATCGCCTTTTCGGCCCCCGCAAGCACGTATGAATAGGTGCCCATGTCCCCAGGAATCAGGACGGGCTGGCCAACACCGCGATAGATTTCGGGCAGGAGGGGATGCCCGGGGGGCAGGGCGCGTGTGGCTCCCTTTCGATGAACGCAGAGCATAACCTGGTTCCCCTCTACCGTGTATTGCTCTTTCTTGGTAATGTTATGACATACATCATAGAGGAGCTTCATGCCCAACTCCCTGGGACTGATTGAAAAGAGACTAATCAGGGTCTCATGGGCCAGGTGCATGATGACCTGCCTATTGGCCCACGCGTAATTGGCCGCGCATGCCATAGCCGCAAAGTATCGACGACCTTGGTCCGATTTCACGGGGGCGCAGGCCAATTGCCTATCGGGCAGGTCAAAGGGATATTTGCCCTCTTGGGTGGACCTGCTCATCTCCTTTAGGAAGTCATCGCATATTTGATGGCCAAAGCCCCTCGAACCGGAGTGTATTAGGAGAGTGACCTGGCCTTCGAAGAGATCATAGGCCCTGGCCTTGTCCGGGTCGTAGATTTGATCAACCACCTGGACTTCCACAAAGTGATTCCCTGAGCCCAGGGTGCCTAGCTGGTCTCGACCCCTTTTAATGGCCCGTTCACTCAAGACCGAAGGATCTGCTCCCTCCATGGCCCCGTTGTCCTCTGTTCTTTCGAGGTCTTGAGCAGAACCAAAGCCCTTTTTGACTGCCCAGGCAGCCCCTTCGACGGCTACCTTGGCCTCCTCCCTCTTGGTCAGACGAACACCACCTGTGGAGCCAACGCCGCTTGGGATGTTCTTAAAGAGGGCCGAGACCAGCCCCTTGATTTGAGGTCGGATCTCATGGGCATGTAGTAAGGTCGTAATAAGCCGGCAGCCGCAGTTTATGTCGTAGCCGACACCGCCCGGAGAGACAATGCCTTCATCAAGATCAAAGGCTGCCACTCCACCAATGGGAAAACCGTAGCCCCAGTGGATGTCGGGCATGGCCAGGGAGTGGCCCACTATTCCCGGCAGGGTGGCCACATTGGCTACCTGGGTGAGGCTCTGATCCTCCTGGACTGCCTTCATCAACGAGGAGTTAGAGAAGATCAACCCGGGCACCCGCATAGGACCGGTCTTTGGAATAAGCCACTGGTATTCATCTATTTTTTCTAATTTGATCTCCATGTGAGCACCTCATAAATTGGTTCAAGGCAAAGAGGCTGGGAGTCTTGCTACATATCGAAAATGATCGTGGCCTCCCATCGGTGAGCCTTTTTGGCCACTTCAATTTGATGGTAGGTCACCGCTTTGATCTCACAGAGTATCTCATGCAAGTGCGGATCAAAAGAGACGACCCTCAGGTCGGCATCAAGACGGGATTTGGAAATGGAATTGATCTGAACATCAACAACCACCTCCTTTTCCCCATCGAAAAGATAGAGTATCTCACCCAGCCAGCGGACCATAAGGTCGGCCAGGTCTTCCCCCCTGACCGAAAGCCTTTTGGTCCTGGTACTCTCAGGGGGTTTGCCCCTGACCATGACCTGCATCATGGATCTGGCAGCTCCCTCAAAGAGGTCTTTGAGGTCAGCACCACGTACTGTCATGCCCAGATCCGCTGTGTGGTCCAGGAGGGTGAAATCAGGCTTGTGAGATTGCATAAAGAGATACTAACTTTTAGCACCCAAATTGTCAAAACTTTGTCAACACCCATGGAGGAAAGAAGATCATGAAGTGTGCCTTTTGTGGAGACAAAATCAGCATTGAAGGCAAGGTAATGAGAAGGGATACCTGCCCCCATTGTGGCAGGGATCTCCGATGCTGCATTCAATGCAAGTTCTACGATCCCCATGCCTACAATGAGTGCCGAGAAGTATTGGCCGAGAGGATTGTGGAAAATGAGAGGGCAAATGCCTGTGAGTACTATGCCCCAAAGGGTTCCTCTGTTGAAATAGGCAGTAGGACAGATGAGGCAAAGAGGGCGTTAGAGGCGCTCTTCAAAAAGTAGAGGGCATCACAATGTTGACTGCAGCACAAAAGCACCCCTCTTCAGGTGAGAGAACTCCTTATACACTCCATAAGAGAACCGATATCCGCACCCGGTCGGTTAAGAAAGATAACAAAGGAGTAGAGCCCCTCAGGCCCACGATCTATGTACCCGGCCCGTGTCCTTATCCCCTTTAGTGACCCTGTCTTGTAAATGATCTTGCCCTCCCTCTTGAGGAGATGGAGATAGGGTCGGAATCGCTTTAAGATGGCCAGCATATCCAGGGCTGAGAGGCGGTTCTTTCTGGCAAGCCCAGAGCCTTCCACGATCCTGACATCTCCTAAGCGGAGTCTGTTTTTTGCATAGTCTGTGATTACCCTGACACCCTTGCTGAGGGTACCCGGGGGGCCAAATGCATGGACCCCCAGGGAAATAAGGGTTTGATTTGCAATAAAGTTATTTGAAAATTCCAGCATCTTCTTTAGGGCCTCTTCCAGGGTGAACGTAGACCGGTAGGTGTATATGAGCCTGTCTCCTGGCCCCACAGTACCAAGACGGATAATTCCCTGGATCTCCACCCCGCTCTCTTTCAAAAAATGCCTGAGAAGCTCACCGGCATAAAGGGTAGCCTCCCCCTGATCATGGGTGAATGTGTAACGGCCCCTTTTCAATCTTAAGGGTCTGATCTTCTTGCGTGCTAAGGAGGTCAACGGGGTCTGCGATTCGGCTGAGACGATCTTGCCCTGCGGATCACGGTCAAAAAAGATCGTATTGAAATTGGCGCACAGTCCACCTACAGGTGCATCATAGGGGTTTGTGGAGTGGTTCCGTCCGGGGATCCTTATCTGTCTTGAAAAATAGGTGTCGTCCAGTATCAAATCATTAATATTTTGTATCCTCTTTGCCAGGGCATACGAAATATCTTGCCAGACCTCCGAGACCAAGAGGGGGTCACCATAGCCCTTGACCTTGAGATTTCGGTCTTGATCCAGATAGAACTCTGTTGGGAACCTGTAAGACTGCCCAAGCTCATGGAGGGCAGTGAGGGCAGTCAAGATCTTGAGCGTGGAGGCAGGGATACATCCTTTTGTTTCATTCTTCTTGTAGATGATCCGACCACTGGGATCTGCCACCACAATGGCATCGGAGGCCGGGATGTCGCCCAGACAAGGGAAACTTTCTTTGGCATATATTATGGCCGGGTGGGACAGATAATATCCCACCAGGATAATTATGAGCCCGAATAAGAGCCCTCTTCTCCCAAGAAGCCTAGTAGGAGAGCAGGAGAAAAGAGGCGCCCTCAGAGTGAAGACCATTTTATTTCTCCATATGCGTTCACGGGTTATCATCTCACAGGTGTTCTAATGTGTGGCTTAGAGGCGTTTCTAAAACAAGTCAAGAATATCGAAGAAAAACAGGGGATTTGATCTTGAGGTACATCAGTTGCCCCTAACTACGGTGAAGCTCAAAGCGCTGAATTTCAATCTGATTTTATACATAAACAGAAAGGGGGGAACTTTATAATTCGATATTCTCACATTACTATGACAAGGTGGCTGTCTAAAATAGCGCTAGTGCCATCAGCCGTCGACCATTGTGAACGTTTACACTCCTCCGATGTTGACATATGGGAGATTGGCTTGCTGGCTTAGTCCTCAACTTTGGGGATATCATCGGGAAGAGGGTGATTTAGGTAGTCCTGGAGGATCTCTATCTTGTCAGCGCTTGACTTTCGCCTGTCAACGAAAAGGTGGTATTCTCCCCTTATCTGACAGATTCCGTCCTTCAGTTTCAGCCCTGCTGCTTCCAGGAGGTCATAATGGAGGTGGATGCCCCTTTGGACTAGCTTTTGTTCCAGTTCAGACAATCGATCTTTGAGCTCAGGGGAGTCTCCCCCCTTTTTCTTGGTAGATTTCATGGTGATTTCCGAATATCATCTTGATAGGGTCTGGCTTATACCATAGAGTAAGGTTATTTTCAAACTGGTTTGGATACGAGCGGGTCGTTCGGATAAGGTAGGGCCTCTTGAGGACCGAGAAAGGAGCCACGCTTGGATTTACATTTTGAAAGCATCGATCGGGTGGTTGAGGAGCTGGCTGAGGCCCAATACATTGCTGATCGTGCCTTGGCAACCGTCCTTTTCCTCTCCCACCGCCTGGGAAAACCGATTTTTTTGGAGGGGGAGCCTGGCGTGGGCAAGACCGAAGTGGCCATTGTCATGTCGCGCCTCTTCTATACGGAACTTATAAGGCTACAATGTTATGAAGGGCTGGATGCCTCGACCTCCCTGTATGAATGGAACTATCCCAAGCAGCTCCTGCACATAAGATTAGAGGAACAGGGCCAGAAGGAAAAGGAAGAGATCGAAGAGCTCATTTACAGCCTCAAGTTCCTGATCAAGCGGCCCCTCCTTGAGGCAATATTGAGGTCTGAAGACAAGGCCCCCGTCCTCCTTATTGACGAAATCGATCGCTCTGATGAGGAATTTGAGGCCTTCCTACTGGAGGTCCTCTCTGATTTTCAGATCACGATCCCCGAAATAGGGACCATCAAGGCAAAGACGAGACCCATGGTGGTTGTTACCTCCAACCGTACCCGCGATGTCCACGACGCACTCAAGAGGCGGTGCCTCTACCACTGGATTGAATACCCATCATTTGAAAAGGAATACAGTATCATCATGACGCGCCTCGCTGGCATAGAATCCCGTTTTGCGGAACAGGTGACAAATTTTATGCAGAAGATCAGGACAGTGGATCTCCTCAAGAAGCCGGGCATCTCCGAGACCTTGGACTGGGCCCAGGCCCTCATGGTTATGCATAGGCAGTTCTTGGACGAAGAAGTGACCATGGAGACCCTGGGGTGCATCCTGAAGTACCAGGAGGATATAGAGAAGTTCAAGAAGGAGATATGGGCCGATCAAGATCAACGGGCCACCTACCTTCCCAGATGAGATTGTCCATTGAAGAACTCCCGTCAGATAGGAAGAAGAGATCATTTTGGGTTGGCCGGCGAAGTAATACGTTTTGCCGGTTTTCTCAAAGACCGTGGTTTCAGGGTCTTTCAAAGCAGTGTCAAGGATGCCATTAGGGGCCTTGAGATAATTGGTCTTTTCAAAAGAGGTGATTTTCTCTCCTCACTTCGCTCGAACTTATGCACAAACGAACTGGAATGGAGCCAATTCCCCAATTTGTTCGATGAATTTTGGGATATGAAGGCCTTAGAGAGGGAGGAGCCGCCCCAGGAGAGCACCTCTGAAGATAGAGAGGTCGAAGAGGTGAGGGCAGATGGAGAATTTCTTCATGACATTGATCAGCAAGGGGGCGCAGAGGCAGGGGATATCCACGAGAAGGAATGGTTGGAAGGGGTTACATACAGCTGCCTATCAAGGGTTGAGAAGAAGGATCTCGCCGACTTTGAGAGGGGGGATATTCATGTGGCCCAGCTTGCCCTCAAGAGGATGATGGAGCCTTTCAAGATTACTGTCTCACGACGCTCCAAGAGGTCCCAAAGGGCCGCGAGCATGGATTTCCCCCGTATTATTAGACGGAGTCTGAAGACAGGGGGCACTCCCATGGAGCTGTTCTACAGGGAGAAAAAGAGAAGGCTCAAACGGTTGGTGATACTTGCGGATGTTAGCGGCTCCATGGATCGGTACGCCAGGTTTGTGATGCCATTTCTTCTGGGGCTAAGAGGGGTGGGCTCCAGGGCAGAGGCCTACGTATTTTCCACCTCACTTTCTTCAATCTCCTTTATGATCAGACATCTAAGTTTCGAGAAGGCCCTAGTACGTATCGCCAGTGAAGTCCCCGACTGGTCAGGGGGTACAAGGATAGGTTATTCACTCCACCAGTTTAATCAAGGGCCGGGGCAGAGGCTCCTGAGTCGGAGGACTGTGGTGCTTATCCTGAGTGATGGCTGGGATCTGGGAGGAAAAGAGCTCCTGAGGCGAGAAATGGAGACGCTCAGCCGCAAGGCCTACTGTGTTGTCTGGCTGAATCCCTTGGCAGGGGATCCGGATTATGAGCCGGTGTGCCAGGGCATGAGGGTCGTTCTTCCGTATGTGGATCATTTCTTGCCCGTTGCTAATCTCCAAGGCCTCAAACGGGTGGGTCGGCTCCTCTCAAGGGTAATGACTCACTGAATTCCCTCCTTTACCAACTTGACCCCCTCCGGGACCACAAAATGGAAAAAGCCCTCATCAAAATCCTTCTTTGGACTCAGATCTTTGAGTGTGAACCGGGTTATCCCGCCCAATTGGTTGTGAATTTCCACCACGCGGATATGATGGCCCTTTGTCACAATAAGGACTATTCTGTTAATCTCCTGCCAGGGCGGGTCTGGACTGAGTTGGATCTGATATTCTCCCCCCTTGTTTCGACCAAGCAGGACAACTTGAAAGGTTTCCTCCACCTGGGAGAGACCGCGGAATATATCGCTCAGGAGCCTTAGCTCCTTACCGAAGTCCTTTGAGGGATACTGGTACGCACGCCTCTTGTCAGGGATATACCACCAAAGTGTATTCCCGTTGGTGATGATGCTTTCGGGCTTCGGAGAGAGTTGCTCCAGCCTCAAGAAGTAGGGTGGTCTGAAATAGATCTCACCCGTTGCCAGATCCCCTTTGACCTTATTGCCCATCATGGTCATGGACCGAGTGATCACCTCGCGGGTATAGTCGACCTTGAGTCCAGGGAGGTGCCCGTAGTTTTTTCGGACGCCTTCGAGAATATCAGAGAGCCCTTCATCGGCGAATGAGGCGCCATAAAACAGGAAGATAAAGACATGGATAAGGATAACGGCCCTTCGCATTCTATAACACCTTCCTCCCGTATACCTCACGCGGCCTGACCCCGTCGGAGGGTCCCACGATCCCATCCATCTCCCTGGCCTCAATCATCCTGGCTGCCCGGTTGTACCCCACCCTCAGTTTACGTTGAAGCATGGAAATGGAGGCCTGGCGTATCTTACACACCACTTCCACCGCCTCATCATATCTTTCATCCAGTTCCATTGCCTCCTCTTCTTTTCCGTCATCTTTGGCAATCTCGGATAGAATGGTGGGGTCATAATCTGGTTTCTGCTCGCCCCTTAAGAAATCGGTTACCCTTTTCACCTCTTCTTCAGTGACGTACGCCCCATGGATCCTTGTGAGACGTCCGACACCGGGCGGGATGAAGAGCATGTCCCCTTCACCCAGAAGATGCTCTGCTCCATTGGTATCCAGGATGGTCCTGGAATCCACTTTGGAAGAGACCTGGAAGGATATCCGGGTGGGAAAATTGGCCTTTATAATGCCTGTAAGCACATTGACCGAAGGGCGTTGGGTGGCAATTATGAGATGGATGCCTGCGGCGCGGGCCATCTGCGCTAGCCGCGTGATCGCCTCTTCAACCTCCTTAGAGGAAATCATCATCAAGTCGGCCAATTCATCGATGATCAGTATGATGTAGGGCAAGGTGTTATCCTGGGCTGGGGCCCCATCCACGGTGGCGCTCTTCCGCTCCTTGATTACCTTGCGGTTGTAAGTATCAATATTTCTGACACCCTTGTCTGACAAGAGCTCATAGCGTCTTTCCATCTCTTCCACTGCCCATCTAAGGGCCTTGGTGGCCTCCTTGGGTTGGGACACCACCGGATGAAGCAGGTGGGGGATATCGCGGTATACGGAAAGCTCGATCCTTTTCGGGTCAATCATCAGGAGTCGCACCATCTCCGGAGAAAACTTGAACAGCAGGCTTTCGATCATGGTATTTATGGAAACGCTTTTTCCGGTCCCGGTAGCCCCGGCAACAAGCAGGTGGGGCATTCTGGAAAGATCTGCGATGACGGGCGATCCGGTGATGTCCTTTCCAAGGGCTATTGGCAATTTGTACTTTGAATTCTTGAAGGAGGACTCTGAAAGGACCTCCTTCAAGTACACCATTTCCCTCTGGTTGTTGGGTATTTCGATCCCAATGGCTGCTTTACCCGGAATTGGCGCGACTATTCTGATGCTGGGTGCCCTGAGAGTCAGCGCAAGATCATCTGATAGGCCTGCTACCTTACTTATCTTTATGCCCGGCGCCGGCTTGAATTCATACATGGTGATCACCGGGCCTGGAAGGATCTCCCTGACCTCTCCTTCCACACCAAAGTCGGCCAGTTTTCTCTCAAGACGGCGGGCATTCATCTCAAGGCTTTCTTGTTGTATCTCGATATTCTCTCTTTCAGGCGGATCATCCAGGAGGTCTAGTGGGGGCAACTTGAATTCCCCCGCTGTATGCATAAACGGGAACTGCTCTTGCTCAGGTCTCTTGTCTTTTTCCGGGGCCGCCTTGACAATGGTCACCTTGGGCCTCGATTTCATCTTTTTCCTGGCCAGCATGCTCTTTCGCGCCCTCCTCTTTCGCTCCTTCCTTTTTGTGGCCATGTCCCTAATGCGCCTTAGCACGCCCAGGGCCCCCAGGCCCAAGCCCGAAAAGAGGCTGCCCAAGGAGAGGTGGGTTGCACCCATGAGGGAAATAATAAAGATCGTAGAGAGGAAGACATAGGCCCCAAACTGGTTTAGGAAGCTTTTTGCCCATCCGGCCACGTAAAGTCCAACCAGCCCCCCGGCAATCATGTTTCCACCCCTGAAGCCCACAAGTTCATGAAATTGTAAGCATAGGATGCCGGAAAAGCAAAGGGGGAGTGCGAGGGAGGAGCTGGCGGTTATGACAGGATACGCTGGACCGCGACCACGGAATGAGAGGTAGGTCATGGCAAGCAAGATGATTACAAGCCAGAAGGCGGCAAGGCCTAGCAGGAAAAACAGCCCACCGGCCAGATGCGCCCCAACGGTGCCGAAGAGGTTATGGGCTTTGCCCAAGGGGCCAGTGAGATTCCAGAAAAGTTTATCCGCAGGGTGATATGAGAAGAGGCTTCCACCCAGGATTATGGCCGTGAGCAGGAAGACGAGGCCAAGGATCTCTTTTCCGATGGGCCGCGGGGGTTTATCCGTTTTGCCCTTTGCACCTGATTTGCGGGTCAAATTTCATCTCCAGGGTTTGGTCTTTGGTAACTCCAAGTTTCAAGTTTTATTATAGACCTATTCTTCGTATCTTCTTGGATGCACGGAGGACATGACATCTCCAAAATTTTTTTCTTAAACACTATAGCGTGATCAGACACCTTAGAGGTCCGGCTGCCGATAGAACGAGACGTCCCGGTTTCAGACCGGAATAATGGTCGGGATTATCAAGGGTCTCCTTTCAATGACGCTTTGGAAAAAATGTTTCAACCGCCTCTTAATATCCAGTTCTACCCCGGTCCACTCGATGGGTGATGACCGGTCAAGCTCGTCAAGTACCTCCAGTACAATGCATTTGGCATCCTCCAGGATTGACCCTGTCTCATCTTCCAACACAAAGCCCCTGGAGATGATTTCAGGACCATAGATCGTCTCTCCGGTATCTTCATCCAGGGCCAGTATGACGATCACCATACCATGTCCGCTGAGCCTCCTTCGATCCCTCAGGACCATCTCTTCAACATCTCCCACCCCTTTTCCATCCACAAAGATCCGACCCGCATGGACATGCCCCTCCAATCGTGCCTCCTGGTTTTCAAAAGAGATGATGTCACCGTCTTCTGCAACAATCACTCGATCCTCATCCATGCCCATGTCCAGGGCCAGCTGAGCGTGTTTCACAAGATGCCTGTATTCACCGTGAATGGGGATAAAAAAGCGGGGCTTTACCAGACTTAACATTAGTTTCAGTTCTTCTCTTTTGGCATGACCGGAGGTGTGTATTTCCGATACCTTTTCATAGACCACCTCAGCTCCCATGCGATAGAGGTTGTTTATGGTGGCGGTTATGGCCTTCTCATTGCCAGGGATAAATCGCGAAGAAAGGATGACCATGTCACCCTGCTTTATTGTAATGCGTTTGTGTCTCCCCTGGGCCATCCTGGTCAGGGCCGACATGGGTTCGCCCTGGCTCCCCGTGGTGATGACCGTGATACGCCGATCCGGAAACTGACTGATCTGACTCTCGCTGATTTCCACATCCTCAGGTATGCTGATAAACCCTTCTTGCTTGGCAATACCTATATTTGTGACCATGCTCTTTCCGTTAAAGACAACCTTTCTTCCAAACTGCACTGCCAGATTGACGACCTGTTGAATTCGAGCGATATTGGAGGCAAAACTGGCCAAGATGACCCTGCCCCGGCATGCCCGAAAAAGGTCTTCGAGGGTTTTTGTTACCTCTCTTTCGCTAAGGGTAAATCCCTCCTTTTCGGCATTGGTGGAATCGGAGAAGAGGGCGAGGACCCCCTTTCCTCCAAAATGGGCAAAGCGGCCCAGGTCTGTAAGTTGTGAGCCTACTGGTGTGGGATCGATCCTGAAGTCACCGGAATGTATGATAGTCCCCTCATCTGTTTCAATTGCAAGGCCGACTCCGTCAACGATGCTATGGTTTACCCCAATATATTCCACCTTGAAGGGGCCGAACCGGGTGGTATCTCCGGGCCTTATCTTGCAAAGATCGGGGTCTTCAGGTAAATGGTGTTCCTTTAGCTTCTCCTTCAATAGCTCCAGTGTGAAGCTTGTACCAAATACGGGGACGCAAATCTCTTTTAGGAGGAAGGGCATTGCGCCTATATGATCTTCATGACCATGGGTCAGAATTATGGCCTTGACCATATCCCTGTTTTCCCTGAGGTATTGAAAATCCGGTATCACCAGATCGACCCCAGGCATATAGTCATCTGGGAACATTATGCCTGCGTCCACCACCAAGATGTAATGGTCATCTTGGATGACCATCATATTACGCCCGATTTCTCCCAGACCGCCCAGCGGTATGACCTTGAGCATTTCTATCCCTATTTATTCAAAAGGTATTCGACCCAATCCCCAGGGGAAGGCAGCACTGGGGTACCAGAGGCAAGAGGTGGCTATTTCACTGAATAAACAGTACCTTAACCTTTTAGAACCTAACAGTCAATAGGGAACGGTCTTCTTGAACCCCCGGCTTTGTCAATCAGCTTGATTTGGCATATTTTTTTGTGGTAGGGTGCCGTATGAGGTGATATCTATCGTTTCTACCAAACCTTTTTCAGGCCACTCAAAAATAAGGAGATGAAAGAATGGCAGGCGTAAATAAGGTTATACTGATCGGACATTTAGGTGCAGACCCTGAAGTTAGATATACTCCCAGCGGTACAGCGGTCGCCAATTTCCGGATCGCTACAACCGAGGAGTGGAAGGACAAGAATACAGGGGAAAAACAGGAACGTACCGAATGGCATCGGATTGACGCATGGAGACGTCTTGGAGAAATCTGTGGAGAGTATCTCCACAAGGGAAGCCAGGTCTATATAGAAGGGAGATTGCAAACAGATACATGGGAAGATCGGGATGGCAATAAACGGTACACTACAAAGATCGTTGCCCAGAAAATGCAGATGTTAGGCTCAGCAGCAAAAGGTGGGCGGGTAGAGTCCTCGAGTGAAAGCTTCCCCGTGGAAGAGCCGATAGATGTCCCTGAGGATGAAATCCCCTTTTGAAGCCCCTTAGGTCTTCGGTCAGGTCTTATCCTCGACCGTCTCCTCTTCCTCTTTAGGGGCAGCTATCTCGTCTTGGGATTCGCTAGTGGCCTTCTTAAAGTTCTTGATTCCTTTGCCTAGTCCACTGCCTATCTGGGGCAGTTTGCCAGCCCCAAAAATGATCAGGATGATGATCAATATTATGATCAATTCCGGCATACCTATACCAAACATCGATTTACCTCCGCTTTTCCGAGTTTAATCCTCCAATTCCTCGGTCAACCGTCTGAATTCATTTGAATTCCTGAACTCCCCCATGGCCTCTTGGTAATCCAACCAAGCAGTCCATAGTTTGCGCCATTCCTCATTGTGCCAGAAGACACCAGACCCCTTTTTCCCCTTCGATATTTCCAGGAAGTCTTCATATTCTGCGCGGCAAACTTGGCACAGCGTACAATGCAAATGAGGAGAAACAGGTAGGCAGGATGATTCCGTCTCTCCCATGTGGTGTCCGCACATGGCACACCTGAATTGACATGAAGCGCACTGGACGATCCTTTGAACAGTTTCAGACTTGTGTCGATGGATCTCTATCTGCCTTCTTAGCTTCTTGTCTTCAAGTCGGTCTGTAAAATTGACGACCTTTTCCATCGGGCCACTGGTGTCCTAAATAATTCTTGGATGCAAAAACCCCTTAATATTACCATCAAGGCAAGTGAGAGTCAAGATAAGGTTTGATTTGGGTCAGTTTTTTTCCTATGACCTCCAAGACGGTTCCCCCCAATGTGGCAAGATTCAGAGCCACAGCAATTCCCGCCTCCTGTAAGGCGGCTATCTTGTCTTCTGCCTTTCCCTGACCGCGCGCAATAATCGCACCAGCATGACCCATCCGCCTGCCAGGGGGCGCTGTTTGGCCTGCGATGAATGCTATCACCGGCTTATGAAATTCTTTTTGGATATGCTCGGCTGCCTCTTCTTCGGCAGTGCCGCCGATTTCGCCGATGAGAACGACCCCCTCGGTTTCACTGTCCTCCTTGAATCTCTTGAGATGATCGATAAAGGTGGTTCCTATTATGGGATCACCTCCGATACCAATGCAGGTGGATTGCCCCAACCCAGCCCTCGTTAACTGGTCCACCACCTCATAGGTGAGGGTGCCGCTCCTTGAGATGACCGCCATGTTCCCCGGCCTGTGTATGTCCCCAGGCATTATGCCCACCTTGGTCTTCCCAGGTGAGATAATTCCAGGACAATTGGGTCCGATCAGGACAGAGTCCTTGTCTCTGAGGAAGCTGGCCACCTTGACCATGTCCAGGACTGGGATTCCTTCTGTGATACATACAATCACCTTTACTCCGGCAGAGGCCGCATCCATGATGGCATCGGCCGCAAAGGGCGGGGGCACAAAGATGCAGGAAACATTTGCCCCTTCCTTTTCAACTGCCTGTTTGACCGTATTGAAAACCGGCACCCCCTCCACCTCACGTCCGCCCTTGCCAGGCGTGACACCCGCGGCCACCACTGTTCCGTAATCGAGCATCCGCTTGGTATGGAAGGCGCCTTCACGTCCGGTAATACCCTGTACGACCACTCTACTGTTTTCGTCTACGAGTATGCTCATGATCAATTCACTCCCGAAACCTGCTTTGCTACCAGTTCGGCCGCTTGGGCAATATCTCGCGCAACCAGGAATTCGAGGCTGGAGTCGCTGAGGATCTTTCTCCCTTCCTCAACGTTCGTCCCTGCCAACCTGACGATCAATGGGACATGGATTTCATTCTTCTTAGCCGCTGCGACAAGCCCCCTTGCCAAGACATCACATCGCAAAATCCCCCCAAAGATATTTATGAGTATTGCCTTGACCCGTGTGTCTTTGAGGATAATCTCAACACCTTTTGCGATCATCTCCTCGCTGGCCCCTCCCCCCACATCCAGAAAGTTGGCAGGCTCTGCACCGGCCATCTTGATGACGTCCATGGTTGCCATGGCCAGGCCCGCCCCATTGACCATAACGCCGATATTGCCGTCCAGGCGGATGTAGTTCAGGTGGTATTTCTCCGCCATCAACTCCAGGGGGTCCTTTTCCCTCGGGTCGTCAAGTTCCAGGAGCTCCTTTTGTCTGAAGGGAGCATTATTGTCAATGATGACCTTGGCATCCAATGCAACGGCCCTGCCCTCCCTGTTCGTGGCAAGGGGGTTGATCTCAATCAGGGAACAGTCAAGGGCTATGAAGATCTTGTAGACATTGGCCATGACAGCCATCAGTCCCCTGACGGCGGCCGGGGTGAGAGGGGGTTCCGGGCCATAAAGCAGGTTTCTTGCCTGGTGGGGCATCCATCCCACCGCGGGTTCAACATGCTCTTTAAAGATAACCTCAGGGGTCTTGGCAGCAACCTCTTCGATTTCCATGCCCCCTGCGGTGCTGAAGATCATGGTGGGGCTGGCAGTTGAACGGTCAACCACCATACTGAGATAAAACTCCCGATCGATCTCAATTCCTTCCTCAATGAGAACCTGATTCACAATCACCCCATCGGGGCCTGTTTGAGGGGTCACCAAAGGTTTGCCTAAGAGCGACTCTGTTGCAGTTACCACCTCATAGGGGTAATGGGCCTTTTTTACGCCTCCTCCCTTGCCTCGACCGCCTGCATGGACCTGGGCCTTTACCACCCAAGGGGGACCATTAATGATCTGGGCCGCCTTGGTGGCCTGCTCAGCGGTTGTTACAAGCTGACCATTGGGGATGGGTATTCCTGATTTTGAAAAGATGTCTTTGGCCTGATATTCATGTAATTTCATAATGTTAGCACTCCAGCCTCAAAATAATATTTCTTCACAAGACCCCAAATGCCGAGAGGAAAATCTTGGAAGCTATCTTTATTTGTCTTCGCTTCAATTGTCAAGGAAGATGGGCACGCTGAGGCTATCTCAAGGGTCAAGTTTTATTGGTTGCCGCGCCCTTGACCTTCCTGCGGATGAGAAGATATCCGGCGATGACAAGCAAGATGCCCACAACAAAGATCGGGTCATTTTCCGTTGCCATGCCATAGCCCACGGCACCGATGCCTGCTAGACACGTAAGGACGATAAGTGATTTTTCCTTCCTGGGCTTCATGAGAGGTCAGAGGTGCTCATCCTACGGATGGAGAAACACATTCCTTTGATAATATTTCAATTCCCTCACGGACTCTCTGATGTCGCTCATTGCCGTATGGGCACTCTGCTTGTTGAAACGAGGAAGGGAGGGATACCATCGTCTGACAAGCTCCTTTACAGAGCTGACATCGATATTTCGATAGTGGAGGTAGGCCTCAAGCTCGGGCATGTATCTCATTAGAAACCGCCGATCCTGCCAGACAGAATTTCCGCAAAGCGGGGACTGCCCTATCTCGCAATAGTTAGAGATAAAGCTGATCGTTTCCCTCTCTGCACGCCGGCAGTCATAGGGCGAGGCCTTGACTCGATCCAGGAGCCCGGAAGCCTTATGGTGCTCCCGGCTCCACGTATCCATAGAAGAGAGGATATCTTCAGGATAATTTATAGCAATATCGGGGCCCTCGGAGATGATATCAAGTTGATCATCGGTCACGATGGAGCCGATCTCGAGTATTACGTGTCTTTCAGCGTCAAGCCCCGTCATCTCAAGGTCTATCCAGACTAAGTGGTTTTTCAACTTAAACTCCTTTGCATGTAATTGATCAACCATAAAGATAGCACAAAGACCTTGCCTCCTGGCAACATAAAATTTAGCTCTAAAGAACGCGCCAGGTAAATAGTTAGGCCATGGGTATTTGGCTAATTGCCGGCAGCTACAGCAGTCAAAGGCCGGCTTGACCCCTCTCAAAGGACTTCATCCCGGGAAAGATCTGATGCCAAGACGGGCTGTAGCCAAAACTTTTCATTTACATGGGAAGATCATTATGGATAATACTTAGTGAATAAATTTATTCATCGATTGATGATCAAACGTCAAATACCAGAAATTCCATATGGATTCCAGATTCTTACCCCACAACACACATTTAGAGAACCCTGCTGCTTTTCTGGAGTTTGACCCACGCCTGAAGTTACTGGCACGGCAGCCACTGATTTATCATTCACCACTGCTTCAACAGCTACCGACTGAAAGACCCGGCATATACACACTGAGTGGGTTTGGGGTCTGCCCTTGACATAGGACATTAGTGTCTGGGGTCTGTAAAAGGAATGTCCGTAAGATATTGGCATTTTCTGGGTAGGACGGCACGGAGCTTCTGGAGCATCTTATTTGGCTTTTACCTATCGGAATTGATTCATGAAATTGGTGTCATGAACTCTGGAATCAAATCAAAAGTGGCGCAGGTTTTGTAAAGTCAAAATTCTAAGCCTTTTGTGTATTTTGTGCCTTTTTGCGGCAAAAAAACGGTGAATTATTGCGTGATTCAACCTGTGCAAACATTGCACAGGTTGCCAGGGACGGCAAAAAAGGAAAGAAACTGTTATGATGACATTGCGACAATTTTTTGCGGAGCCATCCACAATCCCCACAACCGCCAGTTGGTATCTGGCCGATTTGAGTAAAGCACAGGGCAAGCAGGAATTGTTCACTCATCAATCACCTCAAAAACTCAAGATTCTTCGCGAGCATGCCTTAATTGAAAGCGCCGTTTCTTCAAACCGCATTGAAGGCGTGAATGTTGACCAGTCCCGGATCAGAACTGTTGTTCTTGGAAAGACTCTTTTGAAGGACCGAGATGAAGAGGAGGTCCGGGGCTATTGTGACACTTTGCGCCTCATCCATGAACTGGCAGAGGAAATTCCTGTTTCAGAGGAGACTATCCTAAAATTTCATAAACTCTCGCGTGGGGAGATATGGGATGCTGGCAAATATAAGGAAAAGAACATAGATATCATACAGAAATACCCTGATGGGCGCCAGCGAGTGCGCTTTAAAACAGTTCCGGCAGATCAAACAGCGCAAGCTATGAGCGAAATGATTGAACTCTGGACACGCGGGCTTCAGGAGCGGTGGGTGCACCCGATTATCCTCGTGGCGACCTTGAATCTCGATTTCTTGTGCATTCACCCGTTCCGTGATGGCAATGGCCGTGTCTCGCGGCTCCTTTTGTTGCTGACATGTTACCACGCAGGCCTTGAAGTTGGCCGCTATATCAGCCTGGAACGGCTGATTGAACAAAACAAAGAACGCTATTATGAAACGCTTGAGCAAAGCTCGCAGGGCTGGCATGAAGAAAAGCATGACCCGTGGCCATACATCAATTACCTTCTCTCCATTCTCAAATTCGCTTATCGTGAATTTGAGGATCGCGTCGCCCAGTTGAAAAGCCCTCGCGGAGCAAAAACAGAACGGGTCAAGGCAGCAGTTAAGGCATTTTCCGGAACATTCACGCTCTATGAACTTGAATGTGCATGCATGGGCGTTAGCCGGGATATGGTACGAAAAGTGCTAAGGGACCTGCAAGAGGCCGGATTAGTGGAATGTCTGGGCCGGGGTCCTGGGGCGGTTTGGCAAAAAAGGGTAATACCCCTAAAAAGGGGTAATAAAGAGGGTAATAAAAAGAGAAATGGGGTCGGCTGGGAGTGAGAGAGAACCAAATCTCATATTATGAAGTTCACAGTTCAAGATCTCAAACTGCTTAATAAGATGGTTTTGTGCACGAACACTGATGAGGAGATTCTTTTGTCAGACAGCTTGAAACAAAGGCAGCCCGGATTTTATGAAGAAGTAGAGGATGTTGGGATTGATATGGCATGCTTGGTGGCACAAAGAGATGATCGGCTAGGGAAAAGGGCACAGACTTATCCGGATCGAATACAGCGACATGTGCTTATCCGCAATGATTTTGATGATGAAGATTTTGTGGACAATAATATCAGCCTTTTTGGTGACACTTGAAAACTCTTGCACTCCTTGCACACATGACAAGTATATATAGATCAAGGGCCTTGATCAATGCCTAGAAAGAAATTACGTCGTACGGGTCC
>JAUUVE010000047.1 GCA_030589715.1 Desulfobacteraceae bacterium
TGAATTTATCATTTGCCTCCCGCAAGCTGGCATCTTCAGGTACCAAAGAAAGGTTCATAATTATGGCATCCTCATTGGTCTCTTTATAATAATGTGGCCTACGGCCTATCTCACTGAATCCGGCCCTATTGTAAAAGGCCCTGGCAATGACATTTGAGGGCCTAACCTCCAACCATGCCTTTCTAGCCCCTTCGGATACGCCCACCTCTATCATCTTGTCCAGTAGGCAACCCCCGAGACCTCTTCTCCGTCTCTCGGGGTGAACGGCAACATTCATCAAGTGAACCTCACCCCCAAAGACCCAGAAGCAGATATAACCTCCAAGTTCTCCGTCTACAATCAACACCCAAAGGTGGGAGATTGGTCTCTTTATCTCCTCTTCAAAGGCCTTTAAACTCCACGGAGTCGGAAAAGAAGCCCTTTCCACCTCTAATATATTATCTTGAAACCGCTGAAAATTTTCTGCGGTTACTTCTTCGACGGAGATCATCCCTATTTCAGCAATTTTCCTGCCAGGGCAATACTCCTTCTGCCTGCCCGCTGCGCCCTTTCACCCAGTTCACTCAATGTCAGACGTTCCCGATCCTGGGCAACTGCAATGACCATGGGCAGATTGACTCCAGTCAGGACCTCGACCATCTGTTCCTTCAGGAAGGAAAGGCTCAGGTTGGAAGGGGTACCACCGAACATATCTGTGAGGACAAGGACCCCTTGGCCGTGATCGAGGCTCTTTATCTTTTCTGCGATGGCCTTTAACAGTTCTTCACTCTCTGATGTTTGGGTGATAGCAATTGCGTCAGCATCCTCTAGCCTGCCCACAATAAGTTCAGCGGCGTTCAAAAATTCTTTTCCCAAATCACAGTGAGAAATAATTAGCAATCCTATCATAGCTTCCCCGGCGGTCTTTAATAGTAATCAATATTCCTCGTCCGCTTGAACGATCATCTGGTAGAGCTCTTTTTTGGTGCCCAGCTCCATTAGCCTTTTGCGGAAGGCGTTGCTTTTCAATATCTTAGCTATTTTTGCCAAGACCTCCAAGTGGATGCCGGAAGAATTGTCGGGGGCCACGAGAAGGAAGAAAAGGTAAACGGGCTGTCTATCAATAGACTCAAAGTCGAGGCCCTCCTTACTCCTCCCGAATGAAATAATAGGACGTCAAACACCTTTAAGTTTCCCTTGCGGAATGTCGACCACGTCAAAGATACCCGAAGTCCAGCGACGTTCCATTACCACCAGTACCTTCACAAGGGCCCTTTTGGCTATTGAAGGCTCATGAGCCGACATCACTTGGGCCAATTCTTCCAGAAGACCTCTCTTGTCTTTGGCCTTCAGCTCGGGGACAATGTTGTTTTCTTCTATGATTTCCGAAAGTTTCATTACATCAATCCAAAAAATAGAATGTTTTTTGGCGGGGATTAGTTCGTGGGCTCAATAAGTCCGAGGTTACCGTCCCCCCGCTTATAGATCACATTGATCTCTCTGGATTTTGCATTCCTAAAGACAAGAAAGTCCTGCCTCAAGAGACTGAGTTGCATTGCAGCTTCCTCCGGGTCCATGGGTTTGGCGATCATTTTTTCAACCTCTATCAGTGGTTCCTCCCCAGCAAATGCAGAGGCCTCATCCGCCTCTTCGGTCTCTAACCTATCTTCACTCTTGGGGCTCTCCGGTCGATGACTTCTTATCTTGGATAGATGCCTCTTGACCTGCTTTTCAATCTTATCCATAACCTGGTCAATGGCGGAATACATATCCCCTGTCTCTTCAACTGCCTTGACCAGGGTGCCATTCACGCTAAGCATCACATCCGCCTGATGTCTGAATTTCTCAACGGTCAACACCACGTGGGCTTCAGCAGGAGAATCAAAGTATTTCCTTATTTTGGACAGCTTGTCTTCAGTATAGGTCTTCAAACTTTCTATGGGTTCAGTGTGTCTGAATGTCACAGTAATATCCATAAAGTCCTCCTCCCATATAATCGTAGTTCGGTGTAAGAAAAAGTTAGTAGAGGTTTTTCCTCTTGCTTGAAGGCAGTATACCCATCGACTCCCGATACTTGGCAACCGTTCGACGGGCGACATTGATATTAAGGCCTGCCAAGATCTCGACGATCTGTTCATCACTGTATGGTTTTTCCTTTTTTTCCGATTTAATAATATTACGCATATGCTCCTTTACACTCTCTGAGGCCACGGCGTCTCCCCGAAAGCTCTTGATCGAGCTATTAAAAAAGAATTTGAGCTCAAAAAGACCTTGGGGTGTATGCACATATTTGTTTGTGGTGGCCCTGCTAACAGTCGACTCATGCATTTGAATGTCTTCAGCCACATTCCTGAGGACGAGTGGCTTCAGGTGGGTTATCCCATTTTCGAGGAAGTTCCTTTGAAATCGAACGATGCTTTTTGTGACCCTGTAAATGGTCCTCTGGCGTTGGTGGATGCTCTTTATCAACCAAGCCGCAGATCTCAATTTCTCTTGGATATATGCCCTGGCATTTTCGGACAAAGAGTCCCTTCTCCGAAGGATATCTTTGTAATAAGGGCTGATCCTTAGTTTTGGTAGGCCATCTTCATTTTGTAAAATTTCAAAATCATCGCCCGCCTTGAAGACGTAAATATCGGGGGTTATGTATATGGTCTGGTCATTGGAGTAACTACTGCCAGGCCTTGGATCCATCCCCTGAATCACTGATATTGCCGAGAGGACCTCACTGAGCGGCACAGACAGCCACTTGGCTATACGATCGTATTTTCTGCCCTCAAGGTCTCCCAGGTGGTCCTTGATTATGTTTTCAACCACTGTCCCCACAAGGTTGTGGAACCTGGCCTGTATGAGCAAGGACTCCCTCATGTCTCGGGCAGCCACGCCTACGGGATCAAAAGCTTGGATGAGTTCTAGTGTTCTATTTACTTTATCGAGTCCGTATCCTGTAATACGAAAAGTCTCTTCAATGGGAATGTCCAAGTAACCATCATCATCCAGATTCCCAATAATGTGGGCCCCGATCTCCTTTTGTTCATGGTCAAGATTGCTCAAGTTGAGCTGCCACATGAGGTGCGAGGAAAGATTTGTCCGGGTTGTCGTGATATTTTCCATGGGTGGGAGCTCTCTATCTTCATGAGGTGTCGAACCCCATTCCGTATTATATTCAGAGAGATAACTTTCCCAGTCTACATCATCCCTTGCATGCTCCTCGACCGTCACCTCAGGAAGCTCCGGGATATCCTGCCCCGAGTCGCCTTTCTCCTCATCGGTTATGCCATTATCATCAGTCTCGTCTGTCCCCTGCTCTTCTAAGGCTGGGTTTGATTCCATCTCCTGAGAGATGTTCTCTATCAGCTCAAGCTTGGATAGCTGCAATAACTTGATGGCCTGCTGCAGCTGGGGGGTCATGATGAGCTGTTGAGCGAGGCTCACCGTTTGTCTCAATTCTAAAGCCATGATAAAGAGATCTGTATCCTCGGGTGAAAAATCATAAATTAAAATTCTCTCCTAGATAGACGCTCCG
This sequence comes from Desulfobacteraceae bacterium, assembly GCA_030589715.1. Taxonomy (GTDB): domain Bacteria; phylum Desulfobacterota; class DSM-4660; order Desulfatiglandales; family Desulfatiglandaceae; genus JABMQV01. Next base: position 3,506 of record JAUUVE010000047.1, read on the forward strand.
GACAATCTTGCTCTGAACGATCTTCTCCGGAACACCCTGCTCTATGATCTTGCCCTCATTTATAATATAGGCACTATCACAAACACTTAACGTTTCTCGGACGTTATGATCCGATATGATAATACCCAAGCCCTTGGCTTTCAACTGCCTAATGATCTCCTGGATATCATTTAGGATAAGGGGGTCAATTCCAGCAAACGGCTCATCCAGCAGCATGAACCTTGGTTCTGTGACTAAGGCCCTGGTTATTTCCAACCTTCGTCGCTCTCCTCCTGAGAGTGAGGAGGCCTTCTGTTTGGCCAGATGGGCGATGTTTAATTCAGCCAACAGCCTCTCAAGCCGGATTTTCCTCTCTTGGGCCGAAATATCCAGGGTTTCCAAGATGGCCAGCAGGTTTTGCTCAACAGTCAATTTTCGAAATACAGAAGGCTCTTGGGCCAAATAATTGATCCCTTTCCTGGCCCTGAGATACATGGGGTCCTGGGTGATATCTTGCCCGTCTAGAAAGACCTCGCCTTCGTTTGGACGTGTAAGACCGACAACCATATAAAATGTCGTGGTCTTGCCGGCTCCATTAGGGCCTAAGAGACCCACAATCTCCTCTCTCTTCAGCCCTAGACTGACACGATCAACCACCCTCTTACCGTTATATATCTTGACCAGGCCCTCTGCTTGGAGCATCTGTTCTGCCACGGCCACCAGCCCTATCTTTTTTTCCCTTTTGGAAAGATCACAGCCCTTACTTTTTTGTCTTTGGAACTCTCAACAACACTCCGCTCTTCTTTTAAGAACATGGTGATTCGATCCCCTTCCACAAAGTCCTTGCCCATTCTCACAACCGGATTGCCCGTAAGGACCATCTTTTCCTCGCTCTGATAATAAACTGCCTTCTCTGCAGTGGCCACACCTCCATGAGTACGATTGATCCTTACCTTCCCGGTGGCAACGATCTTGCTGATCTTGGTTTCGGCCTCCCCGCTCCCCTCTTGCCCGGACGAGTTCTCGTAATAGACGAGCATTTTCTGACAATCGAGGACAAAATCATCCTTTTTGGCATTTACTTCACCCGTAAATGTCACCACTTTCAGTTTATCATCCACTTCCAGGGTATTTGACCTTATGATTATGGGCCCGGGTTCAGGGGACTTTTCCTTGGCCTTTTCAGTATTTTGTCGGAGACTCTCGGACCCAACAGTACCGGGCACTATGAGCCCGCAGAGGAGGAAGGTGGTCAAAAAAAGCAGTTGGCGTCTGATGCATCTCATTATGTCAAAGACTCTTTTCTCAGGGTAGTGGTAACATCTGACAATATCCTGAGCCTCTTTTTATCAAAATCCACAAAAAGGCCTTGGCCCTCTATCGCAAAAAAAGGGCCAAATATCTTGACCCGATCCTCTGTACGCAGATACCCATCTTTCTGATTGATCAGGATATGCTGGGTGAGGATCCTGTATCCGTTGTCTGAAATCCCTTCTAAATCGCCCCAGAGGTTGATCTCACCGGAATCTCTGGAATAGTCCCCTCTCTTGCCCTTTAACCTATACCATGGCCTGTTCTCTGGCTCCACTCTCAGCCTAAAGTCGTGGAAAAAAATTTTGCTTTTATCACCCGAAAACTTCACCTTTTTGGCGTCCAGGACCCATTTGACCTTTTCATCCGGATCATTGTGGGTATAGTGAATATCTCTCAGCATGAGCCCTTCCCCAGATATGATATCTCCGAAAAGGGACTCATCTATAAGCTTTCTACCGGATGTAGCAAGGTAAAAGGCTACCAGTGCCAGAAGGACACCCAATCCCATAAGGGGCCACTGTCTCTTAAAGAATTTCTCCATACGTGTCTTTGTATTATATCAGTGCCCAATTTGCCATGTAAAGCTATTTTCCGTGGAATTCCGTCACCGAAGCCGACCATTTCCCCTGACACTTGAGGATCCATTCACATGCCTCCCTCAGAGCCCCATAACCCCCTTGGTTTCGTGTAACAAAGTCAGCAGATTCGCGAAGTTCCTTGGCGGCATCGGCCACTGCTATCCTTAGGCCAACCTCTTTAAACATGGTCAGCTCGGGGAGGTCATCACCCATGCAACAGGCCTCCTCCTTCTTTAGGCCTTTGGCATTTATCAATTGCCTGCACAGGGTCCCTTTGTCTGTTACACCTTGGTAAAGTTCTTCAATTCCCAATTCCTCTGCACGAAGCGTGACCACCCGGGATCTCCGACCAGTAATGAGGACAATGTCAACGCCGTTTGACATAAGGATCTTTAAACCCAGCCCGTCTTTGACGTCAAAAGACTTGGTCTCCTCCCCTCGGTCATTAATGGTGATACGACCGTCGGTCATCACACCATCAACGTCCAAGAAAAGCAGCCTAATCTTTGCCGCCTTTTCTCTCAACATTGTCTATTTTCCTGCTGTCTCTGCGGGGGGCTGCCATTTTACCAACAAAGACCCAGAGGGGGGGGTGAACCAAAGAGATATGCTCTCTTAGGACCCGACTACGCTGTGGATCTCTTTGAGCATAGCCAGCAAGGATTTGAGCTCATGAAGTGGAAGGGAATTGGGGCCGTCGCAGAGTGCGGAATCCGGATCTGGGTGGACTTCAATAAACACTCCGTCAGCCCCTGCCGCAACAGCGGCCCTGGAGAGGTGGCTTACAAATTCCCTCTGGCCTCCCGAACATGTACCAGCTCCCCCAGGAAGCTGTACACTGTGTGTGGCGTCAAATACCACTGGAAACCCGAATCCTTTCATTAGGGCTATGGATCTCATATCAACGACCAGATTGTTGTATCCAAAGAAAGTCCCACGCTCCGTGAGGAGAAGATCACGATTACCAGTGGAAGTCACCTTTTCAATGGTCGGTTCCATCTCCCATGGTGAGAGGAACTGACCTTTTTTGATATAAACGGGGAGCCCGCTCTGTGCAACCGCCAGGACCAAATCTGTTTGGCGGCACAAGAAGGCAGGTACCTGGATCACATCAAGCACACGGGCTGCCTTTTCCACTTCCCCGGTATTGTGGACATCGGACAACACTGGCAATCCGGCAGTGTCCTTCACTTTTTGTATTATCTCCAGCCCCTTCTCAATACCTGGCCCCCTAAAGGAATTCAAGGAGGTCCTATTGGCCTTGTCATAAGAGGTCTTGAAGATAACCGGAATATCAAGCTGCTCCCCGGTCTCTTTCAAAAAGAGGGCAATTTCCAAGGTAGTGGCCTCATCTTCGATCACACAGGGCCCTGCAATCAAGAACAAAGGGCCATCTGCATAGATGGTCAAGCTACCTATTCTTATCACATGCTTCATTGTAGAACGTCAAAAGTGAATAAACTTGGACACAGCCCCTTAAAGGCTGCCCCATTCCTTGATACGGGATCTCTTGTCAGCCCTAGCCCAGGGTCTTTAAGGTGGAGTGTAGAACCTCCAGCTCCCACTTCCCACTTATTATTATAGGAGGGCATAATGAAAGTCAAGAGAAGTAGCCGTTGGGGCATTTTTCATCAAGGTCATTTTCTCCCTATTCAGTCTCGGAGGTTCCGGGTACGCTCCCGATGAGGGAGCAAAGATCCAAAACTTTTTCTTGTCAGATAAAGGCATAAGCCTTATGATACCCGACCAAGTCAAGAATCCACGCTCTCCGAGCCGGCGGCCCAGAGGACGTGGCTCTGATTTGTTCCATGCTAAGGAAAGAAAAACCACCGGCAGAGCCGTTGTCTCTGACCCGCCCGCCCGCTTGCCGAGCTCGCGAGGCGGCCGGGGCCCCCAGGACCGGGTTTATGAACCGGAATGTATATGTAGGAGGGAAATAGGTATGCCGCAAAGAAGGGTCTCCAAAACGATCAAGGATATCAACCGCAGGATTAAAGAGGGAAAGGCCGTAGTGGTCACAGCCGATGAGATGACCAACATCGTCAAGAAAAAGGGACCTAGAAAGGCTGCCCAAGAGGTGGACGTGGTCACCACCGGGACCTTTGCTCCCATGTGTTCATCTGGGGCCTTTATCAACTTCGGGCATACCAAACCTGCCACAAAGGCCGCTCGCGTTTGGTTGAACGGGGTGCCAGCCTATGCAGGTCTGGCTGCGGTTGACGGCTATATTGGGGCGACTGAGCCCGCTGAGGACGATCCCTTAAACAGGGTCCACCCGGGACAGTTCAAGTACGGCGGTGGGCACGTGATCCATGATCTTGTGGCAGGAGAAAGGGTCACCTTGAGGGCCACCGCCTACGGTACCGACTGTTACCCCAACAAGGAGTTTAAGAAAAAGGTTGCCCTTGATGATCTCCCATATGCGGTGCTTCTAAACCCCCGAAATGCCTATCAGAATTACAATTGCGCCATCAACCTGTCAAAAGAGACCATCTATACATATATGGGGGTCATTAAACCGAACCTGGGAAACGCCAACTACTCCACATCCGGTCAGTTGAGCCCTCTTTTTAACGATCCCTACTATCTGACAATAGGCCTTGGCACCAGGATCTTTCTGGGTGGTGCAATCGGTTATGTGATAGGCCCTGGAACACAGCATAACCCCAATGTCAAGAGAAGGAAAAATGGAATCCCATTGGGCCCTGCCGGGACACTTATGGTCATGGGAGAGCTAAAGAAGATGGTCCCCAGGTGGGTCGCGGGGGTAAGCATGCTCGGCTATGGGTGTTCTCTTGCGGTAGGTGTGGGCGTCCCGATTCCTATTCTCAATGAGGAGATGGCCAGTTTTACGGGCGTCTCTGATGAAGAAATCCATACTCAGGTCGTGGATTACGGAAACGATTATCCAAAAGGGGAGGGTACTAAACTGGGCCAAGTGAGTTATGCCGAGCTAAAAAGCGGCACGATCCGCTTTAACGGGCAGGACGTGCCCGCGGTTCCACTATCTTCATATATAAGGGCCCTTGAAATTGCCCGTATTTTGAAAGGCTGGATAGAAAAAGGGGACTTCCTGCTCTCCGAGCCTCAAGAGTTGCTTCCAACTGCCAGTTCTTACCATAAGAGATAAAAGGCCCTCATCCGATATTTCGGCCCCAATGCAATATTACTGGTAATGCCCTTTGGAATGACTTGAGCATCCATACGACATATTGCCCCCCATTTGTGGTGTAATGCTCAACCAAGAACCGCCAGGCCCAGAGGATTTACAATGAGACCATATGGGGAGCGTACTTACAGAGAGAGGATCCGTGTCAAGGATCTGGTCTCTTTTCGCGTGGTGGTCAAGGAAACTGATCTATGGGTCAGTGCTGGCAGGGACCTGGAAAAAGAGACCAGGGACCTGGTCTTGGATTGTAGACACCAGCTTGAAACGTACATCAGGAGTCACCCGGAATTTGCAACAGCCCTGTTACCCTATAAGGAAGACCCCCTTGCCCCGGCCCTGGTCAGAGAGATGATCGAGGCCTCCAGAGAGGTTGGTGTTGGCCCAATGGCCTCTGTGGCGGGTGCTATAGCCCAGAATGTAGGAGGCGGTCTGCTCAAGCTGACAGATCAGGTCATTGTTGAAAACGGGGGGGATATTTTCCTGAAGGCCAGCCGGGATGTGACCGTGTCTATCTTTGCGGGGAGTTCCCCGCTGAGTGAAAAGCTTGGCCTCTTGATACATGTGCCTCAGATGCCCTTGGGAATCTGTTCTTCGTCTGGAACGGTGGGCCATTCCCTCAGTCGAGGAATCACAGATGTAGTCTGCCTTCTCTCTTCTTCAGCTGCACTGGCTGATGGCGCTGCAACTGCCCTCGGTAACAGGGTCAAGAGAAAAACTGACCTGGAAAGGGTTGCCGAGTGGGCGGGCCTGATAGATGGGATCGTGGGAGGGGTGGTCATTGTAAAGGACAGAATGGCAACCTGGGGGGATATTGAACTGGTGGGGCTGTGAATTCCGGCCAAGGACATGGCCGGACATCGGCTACGCAAGCCCGCCCATGTTAGAGATCATAGAGCTTTTCATCAATCCTTGGGGGGCGTTTCGGAGATCTGACTGATTTCTCTTTGACACCGAAGGGTTCTTCTTCCTCAAGGATGTCTCCCATTTCCGCCTCTATTTTTTCGGGATCTTCTCCCGCCTCCATTCTGCTTAGGGCCTCCTCCATGCCGGGGCCCAGGTTCAGTCCGGTCATATCTGTCAATTTGCGCATCAGGTTTGCTGCCTGTCTGGGATCATCTTCGTCAACATGTTCCACCTCTTTTGCAAGGAGATTCATTGCCCTCTCCATTTTGCTTTCGTCCAGGTCAGGGAGAGGCCCTTCCTCCTCGTCGCCTCGACTTCGAGGGGTGGCAAAGACTGCCACGCGACGTTCCAGTTTGATCTTCTGGCACTTAGGGCATAGAGGTCTTTTCTCTGTATTTACTGACTTGGAGAAAAAGTTGAAGATCATGTGACATTCCTGGCAATAGAATTCATAGATCGGCATTGCTTCTACCTCATAAAATTGCCAATTATTGGCCCAAGATTGATTATTTCAATAGAAATTCCCTTATTCTTAGATAGTGCCTGAAAAGATAAAACAGGGTGGAAGGGAATGGCCGCTCATTTTTGTCTGAGATACAAGAGAAATCCCTGAGAGTCAAATGATTTCAAGGACCCACCAGATTAGCCCTTGTCTTTTTTTGTGAGGCTGGTATACTTCCCCTGAGCCAAATCTCTGTTCTCTACACCTTAGGATTTTTCACTTTGGGCCCGAATCGCGGATGTTTTACCAAAGGCCCTGTAACATGAACACCTATTTATTACAAAATGATGATAAGAATTGGAGTCCTTTCGGATACGCACTTACACCGGGTGACTAAAGAGCTAAGAGAAATCTACGATAATTACCTGTCTGAAAAAGACGTTATTCTACACGCGGGTGATGTTATCTCCCCTGAAATTATTGACTTCTTGAGCAGAAAGACCTTCCATGGTGTGCATGGAAACATGGATCCCTCTGAGATAAA
>JAUUVE010000028.1 GCA_030589715.1 Desulfobacteraceae bacterium
GACCCATATAAGGGATCCTGACTCTCAGCTTCTTCTCCGATGAAATCTTGTCTTTTCTCAAAAACATAATAAGCGTTCAGTCGCCAGCTCTTACCGATATCGAATGCGAGGGTCGATATAGGCATATGCGATATCAAGGAGAAGATAGAACATGACCACCAGAAATGTTACAAAGAGGACATAGACCTGAACCACCGGGTAATCCCGGGAAAAAAAAGATTCGATAACAAGCCTTCCAATGCCAGGCCAGGAAAATATCCTCTCAACGACCACTGAACCTAAGATCATGACCTGAAAGATGCCAAATATGACGGTGACAATCGAAATGGAGGCATTCTTGAAGGCATGTATAAGGATTACACGAATCTCGGGAACGCCCTTTACGCGGGCCATGACGACATAGTCGCTCTTGAGGGCATCCAGCATGGCCGACCGGCTCAGACGCGTTAGGAGCGCGATGGGAAAAAGGCTCAGGCAGAAGGCGGGCATGATGAAATGAAGCGGTGACCCCCGGCCGGCTATGGGAAGCCATCTCATGGTGACCCCAAAGAACAGAATCAACATGACACCTGCCCAGAAGCTTGGCACCGACATCCCGCCAAGGGCAAAAAACCTGCCGAATCGATCAATGAATGAGTCTGGTTTGACGGCTGAGATGATCCCGATGGACAAACCGATGGAGAGGGACATGAAAAAGGCCACCAGGCCGAGCTCCAGGCTGGCGGGAAACCGGCTGAAAAGGACCGTGAGTGCGGGTTCGCCATATCTGAAGGAGGAACCAAAATCCCCGCAAATGGCATTTTTCAGGAAATTTCGGTATTGAACGATCAGGGATTTATCGAGGCCGAATTTCCTGGTGAGTATCCTGGCATCTTTGGGTGTTGCATTGGGGGGCAGCATGATGGATACCGGGTCCGCGGCCCCCATACGAAACACAAAAAATACCACGGTCAAGACGACAAACATCGTCACAATGGCGATCAAAATCCGTTTGAGGATATAGCCCTGCATACTGCCCCCTCTTTGTAAGTTTCAATAAGTTCGCGCACCGTGGGGTTCGGGTGTTTCTTGAAGGCCCTCTCTAAACCCATCGTCGTAACGTGGTTGATATTTAGGGTTTTGCCGAAAGCACGGAGAAGCCAATAAGGGGCCATCAGGAGAAAACCCTAAATATCAACCACTGCAAAAGGGAGAAGCAAATTCACTTTGAGAGAGCGCCTTCAAGAAACACCCGAACCCCACTCCAGAAATCCTATTAGTTCTCCCGGACTTTTTGAGAAGTTTCCCCTCTTTTTTATTGCATGACTGAATCCAGTGTCTCGAATGTACCTTCCTTTTTTTATGCAGTGTCTTAACGAAAACCCCGAAATATGATTTTTTAATTTTGCTCGGGGATTTTCAACTCAATGAGATTGCTTTGTTTTTTAAATCCGAAATCCGAAATTTGCAATCCGAAATCGTGTCTGAATAGGCTTTTCGTTCAGACACGATGTAGGCGGTTACAAGGCTTCATAAAATGCCGGCGGGCCGGGGTCCACAAGCGCTGCCCTGCCTTCGTTTATAAGCATCTCCAGGTGAACCAGGATCTCTGATATGGCCAGGAAAACATCAGTTTCAGGCACATGGTTAAAGACATCATCAATGAGATCATAAAGGGGTCGGGATTTTTTCTTGAGCGCCTCCCACACCCGATCCATGCGTTGCCGGTGATGTTCAATATAGGTGGAAATAATCACGGCCAAATCAGTAATATATTCACCATGCCCGGGGAAAACAAACCGCACATCCAGTCCCTTTAGCTTATGGAGCGACTGCATATAGGCCTTGAGGCTCTGGTAATCGGGGTCACGGAGGCGGTTCCGCCTGACCTCCACCAACGGGTTGGGGGTGATGTGCTTGATGATATGGTCACCGCTGAACAGTATCTTCTCTTGCGATTCATAGAGGCATATGGTCCCGGGAGAATGCCCCGGGGTATGGATGACCCTCAGGTGGTACCCAGCCCCTACGATCTCGTCCCCGTCCTCAAGAGGGGATGCCTCATCAATGGGGTCACACAATTGATTGAAAAAGGAAAAGCGGTTTCTTATCTTTTCGATCTCTTTTTGCGGCATATGGACCATGGCCATCAAATCGCCGGCCTCCTCGCTCCACTCCTCCTCTTGAAAGGCCTCACTGGATATTCGCCATTTATCCTCTGCATGGATAAGACACGGAATGGGACTTCCTGCGGTCTCAATAATCCTCCCGGCAAGCCCAAAGTGATCCACGTGGCCGTGGGTGATGATGATTCGTTCAATATCACTGATCTTAAGACCGGCATGTTTAAACGCTTTCAGCACAAATTCAAATGACCCCGGGAATTTGGGGCCGGTGTCGATCAGGATGACCGGGCCGTTGCCGATCACATAGAGATTCGAAGTGATCAGGTCGGAAAACCCGGGAAGGGGGATCGCTATGGAATGAACGTTATTGATCTCAGGAAACGGCTTAATCAGCATTTTTCACCCAAAAAATCTTCAATACCCTTGGTTGCGGCATCTTATATAGTTGCCGTTTCAAAGGCAAGTAGGGAGATTGAGCACGCTCCCCGGCAACTTACGTATCAACACCTCGTAATTCTCCAGGGTCACCCTGCTTCCCACTGCTTCTCCCTACCGTTTAGAGCCTCAGGGCCTGCGCCCACATATGCTGTGGTTCCTTTTTCCTTTACTCACAATCACAATTTTCCTATACTTCTTTTTATAAGACCGTCTTTTTATTAACCGAATCAAAAGATAACCCTACCTGAAGCGGTTACCCTGTCCAATTGTCATCCAGATTTGTGAAAAGGACAGTGTTGCGCCGGTTGCTGCAACCGAGGCGGCATCCCGTCGAGCGGGAACCCACGCAGAGGTCAAACGTTACCCCATCGGTCATTTCCATGTCTATGTTGGAGATGGCTTTGAACGATCCGTGACTGATGAGATTGATTTTCTCACCCGTGTTCTTTTAAGGGATTGACAGAGGAAATTAACATCAGAGAATTGAGGAAGGAATTGAGTTTATTTGTTTTTTTCCAAGAATATCGTTCCTGGTTTACAAATCACATCAACTGATAGGATTAAGGAGGTATGATATGTCAAGTGTGATGGCTAACGGTATTCAGATTGAATACGACACCTTTGGAGAGCCTTCTTCACCGCCTTTACTCCTTATTATTGGATTGGGAGGGCAGTTAATCTTTTGGGATGAGGAGTTGTGCGAACAACTGGCCAAAGAAGGCCACTTTGTAATTCGTTATGACAATCGGGATGTGGGGCTTTCATCCAAGTTGGATGAGGCCGGTGCACCGGATGTCATGCAAGCTATAGAAGCAATGACGCGGGGAGAGGAAATCAATCCACCTTATACCATTGAGGATATGGCAGACGATGCAGTTGGTCTATTGGACGCCCTGGGTATCCAGAAAGCTCATATTTGCGGCATGTCCATGGGCGGAATGATAGCACAAAGTGTCGCGATCAGATATCCTCACCGCGTCCTGAGCCTAATTTCAATCTATAGCACCACCGGAAACCCTGAGCTTCCCCAGCCAAAGCCTGAGGCGATGGAAGTCCTCATTACTCCTCCGCCGGAAGAACGTGAGGCGTGCATCAAGCATGTTATGGAATTCTTCCATACAATCGCAGGCCCAGGGTTCCCCTTCGACGAGGAATGGCATCGAAAACTGGCAGCCCAATCATACGACCGTTCATTTTGCCTTCAAGGAACGGAGCGTCAACTTATGGCCATCCTGGCACAAAGCAATAGAAAACCAGGACTCTCATCGGTCTCAGCCCCCACGCTGGTAATCCACGGCGCCGATGATCCGCTCGTGCCTGTGGAGGGTGGCAAGGACACTGCCGAGGCCGTGCCGGGTGCCGAGATCCTCATTATCGATGGCATGGGGCACGATCTACCACACGGTGGCGCATGGCCGCAAATTGTGGAAGCTATTGTGAAGCACACTGCCAAGGTGAACTCCTAGACAAAGCAGGAAATCAGATTTTATAATTACAGAGGGTTCATGGTAGAACAAGACACCTATCAAGAAGTTGATCTGGATGTTCAGGGTATGACATGAATGGGCTGAGAGCCGAAAGTGGCGCGGGCTCTGGAAGAGCTGCCAGGAATTAAGAAAGCTTTTGCCAGTTTTCCTCAAAAAAAGGCCATAGTGACTTATGATCCGGCATCAATCGCAGTTGAAGAGATGTGTCAAGCCTTGCTGAAATATGGCTATGTTGCAACTCCCAGGACGAGCGATAAAACAACGTTTACTATTATCCCCGATGACTCACGAGATAAAACCAATCATCAAACAAACGATCTTATCTGCTACTGCTTCGGATATACAAGAGACGGCATCGAACAAGATTTTGTCAATAATGGCAAGTCTCTGATTATGAAAAAGATCGCGGCAGAAAAAAAGGCTGGGAGATGTGACTGCGGCATTAAAAATCCAAAAGGAAAGTGATGTTTGCCTGATGTCCGCCAGGTGGTGGAAGAGGTAGAAAAGAGACAATAATCAGGTCGTCCATTCGGAAGTAACAGGTTAAATCGCCAGATTATCTATGGTCGCCACGTATTCAATGGAGTTGGTCCCTCTTGCCGGGTCATTGCAACCAATCATAAACCACTTTAATAGGCACAAGAATACCCTCCGGTTCTTGGCTTTACTATCGCCGACATGACCGGGTTGAAGCCTTCGTGGTGCCCGGGCGGTACAAAAGTCGATCATAGGTGTATTGCCAAATGCCCAAATGAATGCAACCATCATCTGGCTTAACATTCTCCCGGGCGATTCTGATGTAACGGCAAGAGACTCAGCGAAAATTATAAGCCATGAATCTGTTCGACACTTCTATGATCCCGACAGGCTTTCGGGAAAAGCCATAGCAGAGAGTGTCGGCTGGAGAGATAAGGTTGCCTGGGACATTTATTTATTCTATGCCCCAGGTGCTGAATGGATTGAAGGCCCACCTATTCCGGCTGCGTGGATGCATCAATTGAGTGAGGGCTGGGCTGACCGAGAGCATTTTCGAACGGGTGACTATTTGGTTAGGGAGCTTCACAGCACAGTGATAGCATTAAACAGGGGTCAAATCTGCCCTTGACTCTTTTGTGACTCTTAATATACGTCAAGAGGAGGCTTGACCCCTTACATATGTATCATTTTGGCTGAAGTGAAGCAAAAAGATGATGCAGTAAGCCCGCGTTTTCACGGGTAAGATGAACGCATGGCCGAGATAGCCCGGGGCAACAGGAGGACCGAGATAAAGATGCAGATTGCAGCCCCTGAGAGCACGGTGAACAAGCCGTCGAAGCCCCATCGGGTATAAATCCATGCGATGAGGGGTACAGAAGAGGCCATGACCGAGAAGGCGACGATGTAGCGGAAGGCGTATACTCGGCTTCTCCACTCGCTTCGGGTGATTCGGCTAACCAACACGTCGTTAATGGGAATCTGGCCGAAGACAACCAGCATGAAGGCCATAGCGACGAGAAGCGCACTCCAGCCCGTAATTCCCGGCATCACTGCAAAGAAAATTGCCTGGAGTCCGGTAACGAAGGCAAATACAGCTCGGACCGAAAAATGGTCCACTAAATACCCGACCACGAGCTGACCAAGAGCGGCGACTGCGAACACTATGAAGGCGTACCATCCCACAAGTGTGGCCGATTGAGCCAGCACGGCAAGGCGCTCGTCAAAGACCTTGGGCAGGGCAAAGGTTGTGCTCTGGAAGACAAGCCCCCCGATCGCAGTGGAAAAGAAGATGACAGCGAAAACACGGCCTAGGATGGCTCTATCTATCCCTTCCGTGTCTGCAGCCGCCTTGTCATCAACATGGAGGTGGGAAACCTTGGCATGTTTTGTCCGAACCCCATATACGATCCCAGCATAGGAAAACCCTGTTGCGATGGAAACGATGCCTGGCCATATGAAGGCTGAACGCCAACCCGTCTGATCGATGAAAAACCCCGTGACGAGAGCCGCGCAGGCTACCCCCAGATTCCCATAAATCCCGTTAATGGCAAGCGGTACACCCGTATTCTCACGCCCTTGAACAACGAGCGCGAGACCGACCGGGTGGTAGACGGCTGCGAAGATCCCAATAAAGGATAAGCCAATCGCAATTTGGAGCGGTGTTTCCGCAAGGGCCGAGCCGATTGAACTCAGGCCAATGCCAATGTAGAAGACAATCATCATGCCCTTGCGATTCCATTTGTCGGCACTCCAGCCTGCGGGCACTGCGCACACACCGAAGGCCACGAAGCCGGGCGTGGCATAGGGGATAAGCTCCGCATAGCTCATTCCCCATTCGTGGGAGAGTGTGAGCGCCGCCATCGTCGCAAAGACCAACATGAATAGGTGGTCGAAAAAATGGCCGATATTTAGAAAGAAAAAGTGGATTCGATTTACCATGTCTGCCCCCAATATCGTAACTTCTCCGCAAAAGGAGATGATGTTTTGTTGAAGTTAACCCAGTTGATTCATCAAAAATAAGGTGTCAGGTGTCAGTGTTCAGGTCTTGAGATTTTCTGACACCTGACACCTGAAACCCGAACACTGTTTTGGTCGCGGCCAAAGGCCTACATTGGCTTTATGGCTTGATTATAATTGAAAACAGAAATATCCTGCTTTCGCTATGAAGACAAATAATATCGAAAACGAGACAAAAAACGGTTTCTTTGACCCTGTCCATGACATTACCAGCACCCCCCGGGCGTTAGTAGCAATGGCCAAGGATTTTCCAAACGGTCACCTTATACCGTTTCATCGGCATGACCGTTCTCAACTCCTGTATGCTTCATCTGGTGTCATGACTGTTACCACTGCAAAAGGTATCTGGGTGGTGCCTCCACTCCGTGCTGTTTGGGTACCCGCCAACGTAGAACATCGAATAGTCTGCTCCGGACAATTGTCGATGCGCACCATTTATATCAACCCTGATGTTGCACCTGGGTTGCCACGAGAGTGCTGTGTCGTTTCAGTCCCACCACTGCTACGAGAACTCATTCTCTATGCAGTAACCTTACCGCGTCTGTATAAGCCTGCCAGTCCCGAAGAGAGAATCATGGGTGTTATTCTGGACTTAATTCAGACGCTCAAAGTAGCCCCCCTCGATCTTCCCATACCCAGAGATACTCGGCTTCAGAAGATATTTAATATGCTTACCGATGATCCTTCCGATAATAGAACGCTGAAGGACTGGGGCAAAACAGTAGGAGCTACGAGCAGGACACTTGCTCGTCTTTTCCGGTCTGAGACGGGGATGAGCTTCCGACAATGGCGACAGCAGGTCAGAATCTTGGAGGCACTCAGCCGATTGGGACGGGAAGAGCCGGTCACAACTGTTGCATTGGATCTTGGCTATGACAGCCCAAGCGCATTCATAGCGATGTTCAAAAAAGCTCTTGGAAGGACGCCCGGTCAATACTTCAAGGGCTCAGGCTTATAATACAAACATTATTGACTTGGGGTACCAAGTAACAGAGGATCGGAATTATTGTTTTTGATTTCTTAAGCCTAAGATCGTCAGATCAAAGGTCTCTATCCTCTTGGTGATCGCCGCGAGAGTTTCCCTCTTTCTCATCTTTCGGAGGAGCTTTCTTTTGTGCTGGTCAAAACCATGGGGGTTAAGGAAGTTCCGGCAGTCTGAGATCAGGGTCAGACCGAATGCAACGCCCGGATACCGTACATCCCCATCTCCTTCTCTTGTTATTTACGGGCGATCACGATCATACGATGGGTCATACAGCCGTAGTCTCCTTTTCGGTCATAGGTGAAAAAATCCTTCTGAATATCCACGGTGTTGAAACCGGCCGATACCAGCATTCTCATTATTTTTTTGGTGCTGTAAAGCCGGGTGCTGTATGTTTCATCCCTGATCAGGCCTCTCATCTTGGAGACAACCACTTCTCGCGTATACAGGATATCACCATCGAGGTGCCTTTGGCGGCAGACGAGAATCTCGTCGTTCGCCTCATGCCAGGATTGCGGGGTGAAATCCTTCAGAAGGTGTTCCTTGTCCGGGAGGTCAAGGAAAAACGAGCCCTCGGGCTTGAGAAGTCGATACGCTTCATTGAGTATCTTTTGATCTTCATTCTGATCCACAAAATAGCCGAACGAACTGCCCATGACAATGATGGTAGTAAAACTACGGCTGGGAAGCCCCGTATCCCGGGCGTCTTTTCGAATAAACCGGGTATTGAGGCCTTCCCTCTTCGCCCTTTCCATCCCCAGCTCTACAAGAAACTTTGAGTAATCTAGGACGGTGACATCCTGAAATCCGCGACGGGAGAGTTCAAGAGAGTGACGTCCTTGACCCCCGCACAGATCCAGAATCGAAAAGGATTTTTCCAGACCTAAGACATGCTCTAAGAGATCCACCTCCTTACATGTCAGGTGCTCGTCACAAACGGAACGGGCATCGGTAATAAGATAGGTCTCATCGAACATTCTTTCCCACCATTCCGGATCGAATTTCGCCACCTAAGACACCTCATTCATCTGGTCCGCTCCAAAGCTGAACAGCCCATCAGAGACCATGAGGGCAGGACTGCCCCGCCAGGGCTGAGTCATGGCCAACTCTTTCTCCTCATCTCTTATCCTCACCACATGGTCCAGGCGGCCTTTACGCCATATCCCTTCCAGTCTGAGGGCATCTTGCCAGAGATTGTGGGCATACTGCTTGAGTTCGGCGATGTGATCCAGGGTCAATAACCTCGGCCTGAGGGTGATCATGATGGGGCCCAGGAGATAGGTAAAGCCCATGCCGATGGCTTTACGGTTCACCTCGTTCTGTATCTGTACAAAGGCCTGATAGCCGAGCTTGAGAAGGGCGTCGTTGATCCTGTCTACGGCCTCCCTTGGGGTTATGTGGCTTCTCAGGACGGCAATAGGCTGGATTCCCCCGCCGGAACCCACGTTGGTTGGAACGCCACCAAACCGGGCCAGGAAACCCTGGAGGCCTCCATCCGTGATGAAACAGCGGAAATCGGTCTGCCACTCTTTGAGATACAAGGACCTTTCTTCGAGGAGGGGCCATGTGCTTTGCTCGGACCAGAGCCCCAGGGGGATAAGCTGCTGAACTATATAATCTCCCGCATCCAGCGCGGTCTGAATGTGTTTTTTGGGATTTTCCTTCTTATATCCCACAAAGATACCATGCCCAGAGTACCCATGAGCCGGCTTCAGGACCAGGTTCTCCCATTGGGTTTCAGTCCAGGAGACCAGATCCTCGATGGGTTCTCCCTGAGGGCCTGTGGTTTTGCGAGAATAGAATTGTCGAGTCCATGGCGTGTGCTTGACAGTGTCCTCACTGAGCTGTTCCCTGTGGGTTTCGGTTATGACCTCGAAAAGCCCTTTGGCGCCAAGAGGTTCCATACCGCGGGGATTGACAAGAATGCCCTGTCGGATGGCCTCCTGAATAGGCTCGATGTCCTCATCCTTGGCGATCTTAAATAGGACATTCATATTAAAATCCATAAAGATGACCGTTGCTTCTTCACCTTTGCAATGGACTTTCCCATTTTTTAATGAAAGGTGGCCGGGGCCTGCCAGAGAGGCCTTAACTCCATCCAGCGTGTTCAAATAGCTCACAAAATTCTTGTTTTCAAGCACCACCTCCAGGGTCTCTGTTTCGGCCAGCAGCACGGCATGCACAGCATTTTTGCCGTGACGGTTTTCGTGGGCGCGCAGGATCATTTGTGCAAATCCCGGGACGGCATTGATCTGGGGGTTTTCAAAATCGATATCCACACCCACTTCAATATTTTCCGAGACAAGAGACCATGCCATTTTCCCGAGAATCTGGGCTATGCGCTGATATTCCCAGCCTCCGGGACTGCCCATGTTCCATTCACCGTTATAGCCTTTAACGATTTTCATTAATTATCCTTGCCCTTGGAGGTTAGGCCGGTTTGCCGGTTGAGCCTGTTAGCCGGTCCAGTTTAGCACCTTAGGCTCTCATTTATAACGCACTTATTTGACTTAAAAAAGGAAATTTTAGGGTATTTCCCAAAGGCAACCAGATGTTAATAGCCGGTAAAGCGAAACATCAGTGGCCGCGATCTGTTTTCAAAAGGGCTTCCATGCGATTTTCCACGAGATGGAAGGGGATCTGACCACCCTCCAGAAGCGTATCATGAAAAGATTTTAGATCCAGATACGGCGAGAACTGATCACGCAGTCGATTGATCTCGCACATGCCGATGAAATAACAGAGTTGATATCCGGGCGTCATGCAGAAGCGGCGTACCTGACGCTCGGCCCTTGAAGAGGAGAATCCGAGGGCGGTGATCTCTTTTGCAGCTTGATTTGGTGAGATCATCCCTGTTTGGAGTTTGACATCAAGTATGGCTCTCAAATCACGCCAGAGTTGGCGTTTTAACTGAACAAGCTGCTGCCGCGGATTCTGAACGTATCCGAACTCATCCAGAAGTGTCTCCGCATAGCATGCCCATCCCTCGTAAAAGAGAGGCGATTCGATCTGCCTGCGTATCGGGTTCGGATGATGAATTCTGAGATGATCCAGTATGTGGTGACCCGGATAAGTCTCGTGGGCTGAAAGATAGGGACAATGACCGGCGATCAACGCCAGGTCATCCTGTCCCGGTGTGATATAAAAAACGCCTTGTCCATTTTTACGGCCCGTGAGCGGTGCCCTGTAGGAGGCCGTGGCCCTGAGGGATTGGAGGTACGATGGGGTTTGGCGCACCACGATCCTTTCACAAGGGGGTAAGGTGATCACATCCTTGGAATAGATGAATCGCCGCAGGGCCTCAACCTCTTTTTGGTATAGGGCCAGGACATCCTCCTTTGATGATACCTGGGGAAACTTATCATAGATGAGAACATTCCACGGTTTGTCTGGATCTATTTGACCGGCTAAAGCGTGGAGTCTTTCCTGCGTCCGCATAGAGGCATCATGGGCGATACGGAGGATCTCCTCCGGGGATCTTGAATAACGCCAGCTAAGGGTGAGGATTTTTTGAAGGCCCTCCTCTCCAATGGCGAAGGATTTCACTGTAGGCAAGGCAAGCAGGTATTTTTTATATTGATCCCATGCCCTCAAGACCACTCCCTGTTTTTTGATAAGCTCTTCATCTTCTCCTAACTGTTCCATAATGAAGGCATGAATATCATGTTTGAAGTAATCAAGGGCATCCTGGGTCATGTCCAGGGCCACCTTGAGGGCCATTTCGGAAGGATTATGGAGGTTATGAGAGGCAACGCTGAGAAAATTCGGGATCTGGTCAAACAGGGATAGAAGGTCCGATCTCATATGGGCTTGCGCTCTGTTTTCCTGGGAAAGCATTTGATCTATGGCGAAAAGTGGAATCTTGACGTAAAGTGTGGGGTCCTTTTTCCATACTTTAAAGTCATCGAACTCCCTGATAAAGCTTTCCATACTTTGTTTGAGCAGGTGAAGGTCAATTTTTTCCTCAAGATCATGGGCCAATTCAGAAGGAATTTTTACCAAGAGGCGGCGAAGGTATTTGACATGATCCTGAATTTTATCTTGCCGCAAGTCATCCAGGGTGTTTAGATGTTCAATAGCCGTCTCTGAGCGGGGAAAGAAGTAGAATTCGTCACTGGCGCACTGCTGGGGGAAATGTGTTCCCAAGTATTGGAAATAATCCCGGGCGATCAATTCGAGGAGGTTTTCCTTCATGGAATAGGATCACGCTCCGTTCATGTTTTCATATTTGCAAAACCCCACCCTCAATGAGTAACGGCGTAATCAGGTGCGTAACAGATCTTTTACCCTATTAAAAGGTTGAAAGATGATGAAAACCGATTAATAACTTAGAATAACTTGACAGGTCCCAGGATGCCAATATCGCCGGTAATGTACACGGGGGCGTTGTCATAGGTCGGGGGACGTTGTTGAATTTGATGAATTATTTAGCTGCCCTCTCAGCATCTTGGAAAGGACAGATGCTGAAACCCCCACATGGGGGAAGGGGTGTCAGGCCTCAGTAATAAGCGATTTGTTGAATGTTGAGACCTGACACCTC